>NZ_JAOTQT010000045.1:0-30580 GCF_025685725.1 Burkholderia sp. BKH01
TTGCCCATCGCGGAGAGCAACTTCTCCGCGCGCAGCGTGCCGTTGTTGGTCGTATCGCCCATGACCCGCACGTCGAGCCCGCTGACAACGCTGTCGGCGCCGACGTTGGTCAGGCGGCCGCCGATCTCGAGCGCGTCGTCGCTATGCAGCGTGCCGGCATTGGTCGCGTTGCCGGCAATCCTGACGCTGCGCCCGCGCACGGAACCGTCGTTGTCGAGGCGGCCGGACACGTCGACGGTATCGGCGCTGACCGCGCCGTGATTATCGAGTGCGCTCAGAACCGACACCGTCTGCGCTTGCAACCGCCCGCTCGACTCGATCGTCGCCTTGCCGTTCGATTCGAGCGTCACGTGGCCGGCCGACGCGTCGACCGTGCCGGCGATCCTGATGCCGGTTTTCGCCGACGCGCCGACCAGCGCGATCTTGTCCGCCCGCAGGCTGCCCGATTCGGACACGTCGATCGCCGCGGCCGGCGCCTTGCCGCTTGCCGGACCGGAGAGCGTCTGCCGGTTCGATTGCTCGATCGCAGCCGTGCCTTGATGCGCGACAGCGACCAGCGTCTTCGCGCGCACCGCCGCATCGACCTTCAGGCCGCGCGACACGAGATCGAGCTGGTTCGCGTTATGTGCGTCGAGCCCGGCGCCGTCGATCGCGATGCGGCCGTTTTCGGTCCGGAATCGTGCGATACGGCCGTCCTCGTCGAATTCCGTCGTACCCGCGACGAGCGATACGCGGTTCGCGTTGATGAAACTCGCGCCGTTCACGCTGATCCCGTTCGGGTTCGCAACGATCACGCGCGCCTGCTGCCCCGCGACTTCGGTTGCCCCGGCCAGCACCGACGCGTTGCCGCCCGTCACCTGGTTCAGGATGACTTGCGCCGAACGGCCGCCGAGTTGCGCATTGCCGTCGATGCCGCCCGCCAGTTGCGTGTTCGTGCGGTTCACGCTGTTGTTCAGCACGAGCCCCTTCGGGCCGACGTTGTAGTCGAGGAAACGGTTCGAGGAAATGCCGGTGGCGTCCGGCGCGTTGATGTCGACGATCGGCGTGCCGTTCGGCGCGGCGCCAAGAACGGGACGATTGGCCGCGTTCGGATCGACGACGAGTTTCGGGTTCGTTTCGGCGATAGGCGGTGCAGGGTCAACCGGCGGCTTCGTTTCAGCAACCGGCGGTTCCGGGTCGACCGGTGGCTTCGTCTCCGCTACCGGCGGTTCCGGGTCGACCGGTGGCTTCGTCTCCGCTACCGGCGGTTCCGGGTCGACCGGCGGCTTCGTCTCCACTACCGGCGGCTCCGGGTTCACCGGTGGCTTCGTTTCAGCAACCGGCGGCTCCGGGTCGACCGGCGGCTTCGTTTCCGCTACCGGCGGCTCCGGGTCGACCGGCGGCTTCGTTTCAGCAACCGGCGGTTCCGGGTTCACCGGTGGCTTCGTTTCAGCTACCGGCGGCTCCGGGTCGACCGGCGGCTTCGTCTCCGCTACCGGCGGTTCCGGGTCGACCGGCGGCTTCGTCACCTCGTCATCGTCCGTCCAGTTCCCGCCGTACTGCAGACCGGACGGCGCCGAGAGCGTCCCCGCGCTCAGCGTTCCGCCGTTCGAGATCCGGACTCTGCCATCCGACAGCAACGTCATCGAGCCCGTGAACGCCTCGACCTTGCCCGAGATATTGATGCCAACGCCCGCCGACGTGCCGCGCATGACGATCGACTCCTCTCCATGCACGCTACCGAGTCGTGACACGTCGATCGCGACGCGCGGCAGTTCCCCGCTCGTCGACGCATCGAACGACATCGCCTGAGGATTCTCGATGGCCGCCGTCCCTTGCTGCGCGACCGCGACCAGTTTCTTCGCGTGCAGAGCGGCGTTCACCTTCAGGCTGCGCGACACGAGATCGAGCTGATCCATATTGCGCGCGTCAAGCCCCGCGCCATCGATCGTGATGCGGCCGTTCTCGGTCCGGAATCGCGCGACGTTGCCCTGCTCGTCGAACTCCGTCGTGCCCGCAACGAGCGACACGCGGTTCGCGTTGATGAAGCTGGCGCCGTTCACGCTGATCCCGTTCGGGTTCGCGACGATCACGCGCGCCTGCTGCCCCGCGACTTCGGTCGCGCCGGCCAGCACCGACGCGTTGCCGCCCGTCACCTGGTTCAGGATGACCTGCGCCGCGCGGCCGCCGAGCTGCGCATTGCCGTCGATATAGCCCGCCAGTTGCGTGTTCGTGCCGTTCACGCTGTTGTTCAGCACGAGCCCTGCCGGCCCGACGTTGTATTCGGTAAAGCGGTTGGCCGAAATGCCGGCGGCATCCGGTGCGTTGATGCCGACGATCGGCGTGCCGTTCGGCCCGTTCGTGATACCGGGACGGTTGGCCGCGTTCGGATCGACGACGAGCGCCGATTGCGCAAACGCGGGCTGCGCCGCGAGGATCGGCATCGCGAGCGTCAGCGCCGCGGCGAGCGCGGTGCGCGCGGACGGCATCGCCGCGCGCGGGCGATGGTGTTGTTGATGTTTCATGGTCTTCTCGGTTTCCTGAAGATGAAAGGACGGGCGTGGCAGGCGCCACGCCGAACCGGGCCGGTCCGTCGATCGGCCGATGGACGAGCGTGCGTACTTACATGGCGATTCCCTCCGTGACGTTCGGCGGGCGCGGACTCGCCCGCCGCGATCAGAAACGGCTCGTGAGCGACACATCGAACGTGGGTTGCGCGGTTCGCAGCGCCCCGGGCTTGCGAAGCGGCATGCCGAGCGCGACGTCGTAGCCGAGCATCCGGTAGCCGCCGCGCACGCCGAGCGCAGCGCCGATCAGCGTGCGCCCTTCCCGGCCCGCGCCTTCGCGCGAGCCCGCGCCCGTGACCAGGCCGGCATCGAGCGCGACATAGGCCTCGTGCGCGCCGAACCACGGTGTGGCCAGCTCGTTGCGCCAGAACCAGCCGCTGTCGCCGGCGAGCGTCTGGTTGCCGTCGAAGCCGCGCACCGTGTAACGGCCGCCGATTTGCAGGTATTCGGTCGACGGCAATGCGCCGGGCGCGTACTGGAACTGGAGGAATCCGCGATAGCCGAACGGCCGCGCGCCGATCCGGAACGGCGCGTCGGCGCCGAGCGCCGCGGTATACACGCGATAGCGGCCGTCCCATGCGGTCTGCCCGTTGACGCGTCCGGGGAACGCGCTCAGCCCGGCGAGGCTTGCGCGCATGCCGACGCTCGCGTCGACGGTTGCACGCGCGAACTTCTCGCGATGCGCCGCGCTCACTTCGTAGCTGACGATGTCATGACGGAACACATCGAGTTCGATCGGACCGAACCACGAGCGGTCCTCGCGGCGGGCGAGCTTGAAGCGAAGCGTGGTCTTGCCGTGACCGGAGCGATACGGCACGTAGCCGAAGCCGGCTTCGTAGCGACGGGTCCGCTGGCCGAACGGCGGCACGACCATGCCGGGCAGGTCGGCCACCAGCGTCTGCCGGCTCGACCACTCGCTGACGCCGAGCGAAAACGACGCATAACCGATCGGCACGTTCCATGCGGCGCTTTTCGCCTGCGAGCCGAGCGACTTGTTGCGCAATGCGGCGTCGGTGTTGTAGGTGACGATCAGTTGATCGTAGAGCCGCAGCGGGGAATCGATCGAGACGATCGCGCCGAGCTGGTTGCGGCCGGTCGCATCGAGCCCGCCGTTGTCGGCCGTCGCGACGAAGCGAATGCGGCGCGCATCGTCCGGATGCCGGACGACGATGTCGGTGTCGCCCAGCGACGCGCCCGGAACCAGATCGAACGCGGTGGCCGCCTGGCCGGGCAGGCGGCGCACGTTCTCGAGTGCCTGATCGAGATCGCGCACGTTCAGCAAAGCATGCGCGCCGCGCGGAAACACGATCGGCGTCCAGCCGATCCGGCCGCGCGCATCGTCGATCGCGCCGATGCGGCCGGGCAGCACCTCGACGATCAGGCGTCCGGTCGACAGATCTTGCGGAGGAATGCTGACGAGCGACGTAATGTAGCCGCGCGCGATGAGACGCCGCCCGATCCATCCGCGCAGCAGGTTCAACCCGTTCCGGCCGATGCACGCACGTTCGATCGGGACGGCGTCACGCAGCCACGGGAAGGCGTCGGCACCCCGCCACTCGATCGCGTGAATATCGAAACACGGCGTTTCCGCCGGGAAATGCAGCGTATCGGATTCGCTCGGCGGCTTCGCGGACAGCACGTCCGGCCGGTCGAGCATCTGCTGCCTGAGCTCGTCGAGCTGTTGCGCCTGGTGGCGCTGCGCACTCAGCGGCTGCGTGCCGGACTGGGGCGTCTGCGCCGCGGCGGCAAAGGCGAACGCCAGCAGACTCGCGGCACCCAGCGCGCGACGGGAGAAGGCGGCTATGCGCTGTACATCGGCGGACCGGATTCGATCACCGTCGTTTTTGTTAACTATCCTTAACACTCGCATTCCGCCAATCTCGCGATACATCAATCAAGCGCGGATTATGCGGAAGCGAATTATCGGATTTCAATTCAAAACAACGTCTTGAAATTAAATTCGTACTTGTCCCATTATTTTTAACGGGATGAATAGGACATTTAATTTATCTCATTAAAATATTGACCGATCCCGTTAAGTCGACTCGACTCGTGCACATCGGCTCGTCGCGTAGCGCCCAGCTCGCGCAGCGTGGCAAGTTGCCGGCCGTCACGGAACAACGCGCGAGCTCGATCGAATGGCAAGACGCACCGGGCAATACGATGAATTGCGCGAATGACGGAATACGTTCGAATGGCCGATCATTGCCGATTTCACGCTGCCTGTCGGGTGCGGATTGCGAGCGGCGATCGCCGTCGCACCCGAATCAATCGGATTCGAAAGTATTTCGCCAACCGGTGAGACACGACGGCGCAAGCTTCCGCTCACGCATCCATCGCACGCTTGAGCAGCAATTCGCGCTCGCGCTCGTTGCGCGTCAGTTCCGCCGCGCGGCGGAACTCGAGCTTCGCCTCGTCGGCACGCCCGAGCTTCGCCAGCAGGTCGCCGCGCACGCTCGGCAGCCAGTGATAGCGCGCGAGCGCGGGATCGTCGCGCAGCACGTCGACGAGTTCGAGCGCCGCGGCCGGCCCGAACGCCATCCCCACCGCCACTGCGCGATTCAGCTCGACGACCGGCGACGGTGCGACTTCGACGAGCGCGTCGTACAGCGCGACGATCTGCGCCCAGTCCGTTTCCGACGCGTGCCGCGCACGCGCGTGGCAGGCGGCCAGCGCGGCCTGCAGCGCATACGGCCCGCGCACGCCGCCGAGCTTCGTCGCCCGTTCGAGCGCCGCGAGGCCGCGCCGGATCAGCAGTTGATCCCAGCGGCTGCGGTCCTGGTCGAGCAGCAGCACGGGCCGGCCCTGCGCATCGGTGCGCGCATGCATGCGCGACGCCTGCAACTCCATCAGCGCGACGAGCCCGAGCACTTCGCTCTCGTCCGGCGCCAGCCCCGCGAGCACGCGGCCGAGCCGTAGCGCTTCGTCGCACAACGCGGGGCGCATCCAGTCGTCGCCCGCGGTCGCCGCATGGCCTTCGTTGAACACCAGGTAGATCACCTCGAGCACCGACGCGAGCCGCGCGGGCCGCGCATCGGCGGCCGGCACCTCGAACGGCACGTGCGCCGCCGCGAGCGTGCGCTTCGCGCGTACGATCCGCTGCGCGATCGTCGGCTCGGGCGTCAGGAACGCACGTGCGATCTCGCCCGTCGTCAGCCCGCCGAGCAGCCGCAGCGTCAGCGCGACGCGCGCGTCGGTCGACAGCACCGGGTGGCACGACGTGAAGATCAGCCGCAGCAGATCGTCGCCGATATCGTCGTCGCTCGCGTCGGCGAGCGCATCGGCGATGTCGGGGACGACATGCGCTTCGAGCGCGTCCATCTCATGCCCGAGCTGGTCGCGCTTCGCCGCATGGAGCGACTCCTGCCGGACGCGGTCGAGCGCGCGACGCTTCACGGCCGTCATCAGCCATGCAGCGGGGTTGTCGGGCACGCCGTCGACGGGCCAGTGCTCGAGCGCCGCGACGAGCGTGTCCTGCGCCAGTTCCTCGGCCACGCCGACGTCGCGCACCACGCGCGCGGCGCGCGCGATGATTTTCGGCGCCTCGATCCGCCAGACCGCCTCGATCGCACGATGCGTCGCCTCGTGCGTCACGTCGACGGCCCCTGCGCGGACGCGTCCAGCGGCATGGCCATCAGCTCCCACGTATGGCCGTCCGGATCGTTGAACCCGTGGCCGTACATGTTCGGGTACTCGCGCGGCGCTTGCGGCGCGGCCCCACCGGCCGCCAGCGCCTTCGCGACGATCGCGTCGACTTCGGCACGGCTTTCGCACGACAGGCACGACAATACTTGGATGTGCGTCGCCGGATCGATGATGGTCTTGTCGGTGAAGGTCTGGAAAAACGGCCGCACGAGCAGCATCGCGAAGATCGTGTCGCTGATCTTGATGCAGGCCGCCTGATCGTTGGTATAGGCCGGCACGACCTCGAAACCGAGCGCCTGGTAGAACGTCTTCGCGCGCGGCAGGTCGGCCACGGGCAGGTTGATGAAAACCATTTTGTGCATGACGGGTGCTCCGGGTGAGGTTGGATTCAGGCGGCGGTGCCGCGGCCGACATGAAGTTCGCGGAACCGCTCGACCGCGTCGCTCGGCGTGAGGTCGTCGAGTTCGAACAGCGGCCGCACCTCGATCTCGCAATCCATCTCCGCGCCGAACGGCGCGGGGAACCGGCGCGTCCATTCGAGCGCCTCGTCACGCGAACGCACCTGGATCAGCGTATAGCCTGCGATCAGCTCCTTCGTTTCGGCAAACGGGCCGTCGACCACCGTACCCTTGCCGCCCGTGTAGCGCACGCGCCAGCCGCGCGCGCTCGGCCGCAGCCCGTTCGCGTCGAGCAGCACGCCGGCATTGGCCAGCTCCTCGTGATAGACGGTCATGGCCTCGACCAGCCGGTTGTCCGGCAACGCGTCGGATTCGCTGACGGCGTTCGCCCGGATCATGATCATGAATCGCATCGTTCACTCCTTGTCGTCGGTGGAAGGAGGCACCCGTTCATCGGCGCCTTATCCGGACGACGGGCGGAACACGGCCGGATCGACACTCGCCGCGACGAATCAGGGTAAACACCGAGTCGCAGCCTTCACAGGAAGCACGGGCCGACCGCGCGTACCTCGACCGTGCACCATTGCGCGGCCGGGCACTGGCGTGCGATCTCGATCGCTTCCTCGCGCGTGTCGACGTCGACGAGAAAGAAGCCGCCGACCATCTCCTTCGCCTCCGCGAACGGACCGTCGAGCAGGCGTGTTTCGCCGTCGCGCACCTGCACGCGCGTGCCGCGCTCGGAGCGCTCGAGCGATTCGACGCCGCGCAGCACGCCACGTGCCTTCAGCGTCTCGGCGAAATCGACCATCCGCGCGTAAAGTGCCTGGCCTTCGTCGAGCGTGCGATCGGCGCGCTGGTCGGTCGGTTCGACAATCAACAACATGTAAGACATGGACTCCTCCTGTGGGGACGGGGCGCGGCAGCGTTCGCTGCGCGATCGGCGTGCGCCACCCGATGCGAAAGCGTAACAGCCGCGGCAGGGCCTGCCTGCATCGTTAGCCATCCGGCGCTGGCCGGACGGCCAATTCGGCCGCTTCCTGGCATTTTGCCGTCAAGATGCGCTCCCGAACTGTCGGATTTTCTTCCAGTGGACCGTCCCATGTCACGCTTGCTTCCGCCGCTTGCCGTTGCGCTATTGCTCGCCCTCTCCGTCCGGCCTGCCCCCGCCGCGCTACCGGTCAGCGCCGGCTGCGGCGGCGCGACCTCGGCGATTGCCGACCTCCGCAGCGCCGGCGGCCCGTCGCCGCTGGCCGGGCAAACGACCTCGATCGAAGCCGTCGTCACCGCGGCGTTCGGCGGCGCCGACGGCTTCGGCGGCTTCTTCGTCCAGCAGGCCGACGCGCAGCGGCGGCATCGGCCGGGCGTTCCGGAAGGCCTGTTCGTGTACGCGCCGAACGCGCGGGCGAACGCCGGCGATCTCGTGCATCTCACGGGCCGGGTCGACGATAGATACGGCCGCACGCAGTTCGTGCTGTCAGGCGGCATCGCCGTCTGCGCACGCGGGCAGACGGTCACGCCGGCGACGCTCACGCTGCCGGTCGCCACGCCGGCCGTGCTGGCCGCGCACGAAGGCATGCGGGTGCGCCTGCCGCAAACGCTGACGGTCAGCGATACGCACGAACTCGCCCGCTACGGCAGCGTCGTTCTCAGCAACGGCCGGCTGCGCATCCCGACCCACGTCGCGCCGCCGGCCGAAGCCGCCGCGCACGCGGCGGCCAACGCGCGCAACCGCATCGTGCTCGACGACGGCTCGAGCCGCCGCGATCCCGCGACCGTCCGCTATCCGCCGCCCGCGCTGAGCGCCGCCAATACGCTGCGCGCAGGCTACACGGTGCGCGGCGTCGAAGGCGTGCTCGAACTGCGCTACGGCACGTGGCGGCTGCAACCGACAGCCGGCGCCGCGCCGGTGTTCGACGCCGCCGCGAATCCGCGCACCGATGCGCCGGCCCGGCATGCGGACGCCGACGTGCGCATCGTGTCGTTCAACGTTTTCAACTATTTCAACGGCGACGGCCATGGCGGCGGATTCGACGCGCCGGCCAACCGTGGCGCAAGAACGCACGCCATCTTCGCGCGGCAGGAAGCGAAGATCGTCGCGGCGTTGCGTGCGCTGCGCGCCGACGTGATCGGGCTGATGGAAATCGCGAACAACGGCCACGGCGACGCGAGCGCGGTGCGGCGTCTCGCTGCGCAACTTGGCGACGGCTGGCGCGCGGTCGATCCCGGCACCGCGCGGCGCGGCCGCGACGCGATCGCGGTCGCGCTGCTGTACGACAGCCGCACGGTCGAGCCGGTTGGGCGCGCCGCGACCGTCGCGCTCGGCGGCAGGCACCGCCCGCCGCTTGCGCAGACCTTCCGGCGCATCGGCGGCACGCGCGCGTTCACGGTCGCGGTCAATCACCTGAAGTCGAAGAACTGCCCGAACGCGACCGGCGCCGACCTCGACCAGGCGGACGGCCAGGGTTGCTGGAATGCGGCACGCACGCGGGCGGCCACACGCATCGCCGACTGGCTCGCCACATCGCCGACGGGCGCCGAGGCCGACGGCGTGCTGCTGATCGGCGACCTGAACAGCTACGCGAAGGAAGATCCGATCCGCGCGCTCGAGTCGCGCGGCTATGCGAACCTGGTTGCCCGCTTCGCCGGCGATGCTGCGTACAGCTACGTATTTCGCGGCGAAGCCGGTTACCTCGACCACGCGCTGGCCACGTCGACACTCGCCGCACGCGTGAAGACCGTGCACATATGGCACATCAATGCCGACGAACCGGTTGGGCTGCAAGCCGTGCCCGATTACAAAACGCGTGAGCACCGGTCGTCTTATTACGCACCCGACGCATACCGCTCGTCGGACCACGACCCTGTCATCGTCGATGTCGCGCTTGGCGCTGGCGGCTTGCCGCGCGGCTCGGGAACAAACCATGCTCCGCCATATGGCGTCGATTAGTGCATTTGCATCAACTCAAGGCCTGCAACGGCACTATTTACCTGACGCCCCTGGCGACGCCATATTTACCGGACATTCACTTTCGCACCGCGGTCCGATTCGCCTGATTGCGAAATTTTTTCAACCGCCGCACCGCCCCGTGCGACGGGGCTTCGCGGCAATCTTGCCGACGAATTGAAAATTTGTCTCGAAACTCAATTGGGTCAAGTGAATCACAATAGTTGCTGGGATTCGTCTTATCTTCAAATTAGCCTTGAATCGAAGGAGGATAACCACCATGGCGCTCACCGACTCGATCGAACACAAGCTGGACCGCGGCCTGGCCGACATCCGTCGCACCGGCCGCCGCGTGGGACGCACGACGCGCTCGGCGGCCCGTGACCTGCACGCCGACGTAACCGACGATCTGCGCGGGCTGGTCGACGAACTGGAAGACCTGCTGAAAAACGACGGCGACGGCGATATAGCCGCACTACGCAAGCGCGTGCAGTCCCGGCTCGACGAAGCGCGCAGCGCGCTCGACCACGCGTCGGGCAGCGCGGCCGCGCGGCTGCGCGATTCGGCCGAACGCGTGTCGCAAGCCGTGCACGACAACCCGTGGCAAACCGCCGGCGTCGTCGCGGGCCTCGCGTTCGTTGCGGGCCTGCTCCTTGCCCGCCGTTGAACGGGGCCGCCCGCACTGCCGGCCGCCCCACTGCCTGCACCGTCCGTCCTCAATCAGACAACGAAGGAGAACCGCCATGCAGAAGTCCCTCGCCATGAAAGCCGCCGCGGCCGTGATGCTCGGCAGCCTCGCGCTCGCCGGCTGCACGACCACGCCCGACAAACCCGAAACCGCGTCGGCCAGCGCGTCGAAGCGCCAGTCGATCGACGCGAGCGTGAACGCAACGCTGTCGCGCCTCTATTCGACGGTGCCGGGTTCGCGTGAGCTCGTCGCGAAATCGCGCGGCGTGCTCGTGTTCCCGAACGTGCTGCAGGCCGGCTTCATCGTCGGCGGCCAGTCCGGCAACGGCGCGCTGCGCGTCGGCGGCAGCACCGTCGGCTATTACAACACGTCGTCGCTGTCGGTCGGCCTGCAGGCCGGCGCGCAGTCGAAGGCGATCGTGTTCCTGTTCATGACGCAGGATGCGCTCGACTCGTTCCGCAAGTCCGACGGCTGGGCTGCCGGCGCCGACGCATCGGTCGCAGTCGTGAAGGTCGGCGCGAACGGCGCGGTCGACACCACCACGGCCACCGCGCCGGTCGAGGTGCTGGTCCTGACCAACGCGGGCCTGATGGGCGACCTGTCGGTGAACGGCACCAAGGTCACGAAGCTCAATATCTGACGATGCGGCACGCGGCCTTGCGCCGCGCTCGCTTCCCGGCAGCGCCGCGGCCCCGGCCGCGGCGTTTTCGCATGCGTCGCGCGCAGCGGCTATGATGGCGGCACCTTTGCGGGCATACTCCGGTTGGGCCGCCCGGCGGCGCGTTTCGCCGCGAACCCGTGACGTTTGCGAGCCGATCGCGCCCGAGGCAACGAGATTCAATCAAACCAAGCATCAATCTGCGCGAATGCCACCCATGGATAGCGGACACCACGATCACCAAAAATTCTTCTATTTCCTGCTGTTCGCGGTCACCGTCGGCATGTGCGGGATTCTCGCGCCGTTCTCCGGAGCCGTGTTCTGGGGCACCATTCTCGCGATCCTGTTCCAGCCGGTGCAGCGCTGGCTCGCCGCGCGCTTCGGCAAGCGGCGCAACCTGGCCGCGCTCGTGACGATGACGCTGATCATCCTGATCGTGATCCTGCCGCTCGTGTTCGTCGCCGGCACGCTCGTACAGGAAATCGCTTACGTCTATCAGGAAATCAAGACCGCGCAGCCGAACTATTCGCAGTACTTCCAGGAAATCATCCACGCGCTGCCGACCTCGATCCAGCGCCTGCTCGCGAAATACGGGCTGACCAACATCCCCGGCATCCAGAAAAAGCTGACCGACGGCGCCGCGCAGATCAGCCAGTTCGCCGCGGCCCAGGCGTTCAGCATCGGCCAGAACACGTTCCAGTTCATCGTCAGCTTCGGCGTAATGCTGTACATGGTGTTCTTCCTGCTGCGCGACGGCGGCGAGATCGGCCGCCGCGTGCGCCGCGCGCTGCCGCTCGACGAGGAGCACAAGAACCTGCTGCTCGCGAAGTTCACGACGGTCGTGCGCGCGACCGTGAAAGGCAACATCGCGGTCGCGCTCGTGCAGGGCGCGCTCGGCGGGCTGATCTTCTGGATCCTCGACATCCAGGGCGTCGTGCTGTGGGGCGCGCTGATGGCGTTCCTGTCGCTGCTGCCCGCGATCGGCGCGAGCCTCGTGTGGATACCGGCCGCGCTCTACTTCCTGGCGATCGGCGAGATCTGGAAATGCGTGATCCTCGTCGCGTTCTGCGTCGGCGTGATCGGCCTCGTCGACAACCTGCTGCGCCCGATCCTCGTCGGCAAGGACACGAAGATGCCCGACTGGGTCGTGCTGATCTCGACGCTCGGCGGGATGGCGCTGTTCGGCATCAACGGCTTCGTGATCGGGCCGCTCGTCGCTGCGCTGTTCATGGCGAGCTGGGACATCTACGCGCGCGCCGAACAGGGCGAATAAAACGGCGCGCTGCCGTGTGCCACGCACCCGGCCGCCACCGCTCCATCCGCATGCACAAGCCCTCCGTCACGGATGGCGAATCCTGATCACGACGGGCGCCACGGCGCCCGTCGCTTCATCCGTCGCGACGGTCATCACACCGCCATACGGGCCCACGCGCTGAACGCGGCCCGACACCAGCGGCACGCTTCGATCGTCGTGCGCATCGCGCCACGTTGCGCGCACACCCGAATCGGCATCGAGCACGAACGCCGCACCGTCGGGCCCGACCAGTGCCACATGAGCCCCCGGCAAACGCCGGCCATGCGCATCGAATCGAAGCGTCGCCACGGCCCCGCTGCCCGCCGCGTCCCGTCCTTCGACAACCGCACCCGACGGCGCGTCGAACGTCACGTCGTAGAGATCGACGAGCGCGCCGGTAAACCGCACGACGCCGTCCGACGTGGCCTGCCCGGCCGCCATCGCATTCGACATCGCCAGCACGATGCCCAGCCCGATCGCCATCATCCGCACGGCGCCAGCGCACCGCACCGTTCGCACCGTTCGATTACGCATCGCCGCCGATGCCGCCCGCTTCGCGTTGTTCCGCATGCTCCCTCTCCTCTGCCGCGTGACCAGAAAAAAAGGCGGCGTGACACGTCGGTCACGCCGCCTGTTTGCTGGCAATCACTTTAAGGAGAGACGCCCGGACAATATATGGGACAAGTCCTAAATTGAGGACCGGTCGATCGAATTCACCGCGTTCGACAACGCATCGCGACAACCCGCGACCGGCATCGCACGGTGCATCGCAAGCCGGTCACGCGTCCGGATCGACACGCAGCACGAGCTTGCCGCGATGGTCGCCGTCGAACAGGCGATTCAGCACGTCGGGCGCGTTTTCGAGACCGTCGGCAACAGTTTCCTCGGCCTTGAGCCGACCGTCGCGCAACCAGCCCGCAAGCGTCTGCACGGCTTCGCGGCTCTTGCGGTAATCGAGGATCAGGAAGCCGCGCATCGTCAGCCGCTTCGAGATCAGCACGCCGACGTCGTCGGCCGCGCGGCCGCTGTTGTAGTTCGAGATCACGCCGCACAGCGCGACGCGCCCACCGATCACCATCCGCGACAACACCGCGCGCATCACCTCGCCGCCGACATTCTCGAAGTTCACGTGCACGCCGTCCGGCGTCGCCGCCTTCAGTTGCTGACGGAAATCGTCGGCCTTGTAGTCGACGGCCGCGTCGAAGCCGAGCGTCTCGGTCAGGTAGCGGCACTTGTCCGCGCCGCCCGCGATGCCGACCACGCGCGCGCCGTGGATCTTGCCGATCTGCCCGGCGATCGAGCCGACCGACCCGGCCGCCGCCGACACGACGAGCGTCTCACCGGGCTGCACCGGCGCGATGTCGGTCAGCCCGTAATACGCGGTCAGCCCGCTCATCCCGCAAGCACCGAGCAACGTCGGCAGCGGCAGGCTCGACTGCGCGGGCAGCTTCACGAGCTGCGCGGCCTGGTCGGCCGGCACGACCGCATAGTCCTGCCAGCCGACGAGCCCCTGCACGAGATCGCCTTCCGCGAAACCGGCATCGCGCGACGCGACCACGCGCCCGATGCCGAGCGCGCGCATCACCTCGCCGATCGCGACGGGCGGCAGGTACTGCGGCACGTCGCTCATCCACACGCGGTTGGTCGGATCCATCGACAGGTACAGCACGCGCACGAGCACCTCTCCGTCCGCGAGCGCCGGCACCGGCGTCTCGACGAGCGAGAAGTGTTCGCGGCCGACCCGCCCTTCCGGGCGCGTCTTCAGCAGCAGTTGGCGGTTCACGGGTGTCGACACGATGTTCTCCTCCGGTAGTTGTTGTGCGGGATGCGGGATGCGCGTCAGACCGCGCACATGCCGCCGTCGATCACGAGTTCGGCGGCCGTCACGAAGCGGCTTTCGTCGGATGCGAGATACACGGCCGCATGCGCGACGTCGTCCGGCTCACCGAGCCGGCGCAGCGGAATGCCGCGCGCGAGCTTGCGCGTCGCGTCGCGTTCGCCGAGCGTCTGGAACAGCGGCTCGACGATCCCCGTGCGGATGAACGCCGGGTGAATCGAGTTGCAGCGCACGTCGAGCTCGCGGCGTGCGCAATCGATCGCGACCGACTTCGTCAGCGACGCGACCGCCGCCTTCGACGCGTTGTACGCGGTGAAATCCGGCTCGACCTTGAACGCGGCGACCGACGAGATGTTGATGATCGATGCGGGATGGCTCGCGCCCAGGTACGACAGCGCATGCTTGCAGCCGAGCACGATGCTCTCGACGTTGATCGCCATCACGCGCCGCCATTCGTCCAGCTCGATTTGCGCGGGCGAGCCGATCGAGCCGACGCCCGCATTGTTGACGAGCACCGACAGCCCGCCCATCGCATCGTTCGCCTGCGCGAGCAGCGCCTGCCAGCGCGCTTCGTCGCGCACGTCCTGCGTCGCGGCGAACGCGACCGGCGTCGCGTGGCCCGCGTTGAGTTCCTGCGCGAACGCGTCGAGCACCGCCGCTTCGACGATGTCGGTCACGAACACGCGCGCGCCCTGCTCGACCATCCGGCGCGCGATCGCGCGGCCGAGGCCGCCCGCCGCGCCGGTAATGTATGCGCACTTGCCAGCGAGGCGCGAAGAAACGACTGTCATGTGACCTGCTCCTATCGTGAATCGACGTCGCGGAACGCGGCCGCGACGGGTTTTCCGTGCGTGTCGCGCCCGCCGCATGCCGGTCGACGGCGCGTCGACGTCATGAGGTGCCGCACGGTTTCCGCGAGTATATCGAGACGAGCGCGACGCGCGCCGGGCAGCCGGCCGTGGTCGAACGACAGCCAGCGTACGCGAATGCCGCCAATCGATGAAATGAATATTCGTTATGCCCGGTCATAGATTTCGCTCATGACCTTCACGTGCCGGTGCCAATGCGCAAAGCGGCGCGGCCGATCCCGCGGACCGGCCGGTTCGTCGACTCGGGGAATGACGGGCGACACGTTCCGCGACAGGCAGGAAACGATCGGGAAGAGGAATCGGGCAACAGCGGTCGATCGCCGGCGACAACCTGGCGGCACCGGAACACCAGACAGCCGCAACCGGCAACCGTCAGAATCCGTCGCCGGACGGCGCGCGCACGAACGCGCAGAGTTGCGGCGAATGCGTATCGATCATCTGCTGGAACGGCGCGCGGTGCCCGTACGCAATGCCCGACACGAGCAGCAGGCAAACGGCCGCGACACGCGGCGAGAACGCGCGCTGACGCGCGCCGTCGTAGCCGCGCAGGAACACCAGCGCGACCAGCGCGCCGAGCATCCAGCCGACGACGACTTCCGGAACCGTGTGCGAGTGATCGAACACGCGCGCGATGGCCGTGACCGCGCCGACGGCGAGCCCGGCCGCGATGCCGGGCGCCTTGCCCGGCCGGAACGCCTGCCACAGCATCGACAGCGCGACCGTCCACACGGACGTCGACAGCATCGTATGGCCGCTGATCACGCGGAAATCGAATTGGGGAATTTCGATGCCGCACCCGGCATACAGGATCTTGGTTGCGCCGACGAGGCTCATGCCGGCGGCCAGCAGCACGACCCAGCGCACGGCGACGCGCCAGTCGGTCAGCGCCAGCCACGCCGCGCAGGTCAGCGCGATCGGCAAGGTCAGCGCGGCATCGCCGATGTTGCTGATTTCACTCCACATAACGGACTTCGGACGGCTATCGAAAGGCAGCAGTTTACCGCATGCGCGCAGCGCGTCTGTGTCGGCCTGTGACAGGCTGTATCAGCCCGCGACACCGGTGATCAGCAGCAGGTTCGTGCCGGTGATGACGACGAACAGCGCCCACGCGGCGACCTGCGTCCCGCGGCCGATCGCGTGTTGGCCCATCACCCTTCGATCGCTGACCGAGCGGATCAGCGGCCACATCGCGAACGGCAGCTGCAGGCTCAGCAGCACCTGGCTCCATACGAGCAGTTGCCCGACCGACCCGTCGCCGAGCCACAGCACGCCTATCAGCGCCGGCACGAGCGCGAGCCCGCGCGTGATCAGCCGGCGCTGGTAGCACGGGATCTTCGTGTGCAGGAAGCCGTCCATGATCACCTGGCCGGCGATCGTGCCGGTCAGCGTCGAGCTTTGCCCCGATGCGAGCAGCGCGATGCCGAACAGCAGCGCGGCCGCGCCGCCCGCGATCGGCGTGATCAGCTTGTAGGCCTGCTCGATGTCGGTCACGTTGTGCTGGCCCGTCGCGTGAAACGCCGCGCCCGCGACGATCAGGATCGCCGCATTGACGAGCATCGCGACGAACAGCGACACGCAGGTATCGATGCGCACCAGCGCCAGCGTGTCGCGAACCACGCCGCGCGCGCCGCCGACCACGTGCCGCGTCTGCACGACCGACGAATGCAGATACAGGTTGTGCGGCATGATCGTCGCGCCGACGATGCCGAGCGCGAGCACGATCGCGTCCTTGCGGTCGTGGCCCGGATCGCCGGGCACGAGCCCGCCGACCACCGCGTGCCAGTCGGGCGGCGTAATCGCGACCTGCGCGACGAAGCAGAAAGCCATCGTCGCGATCAGCCCGAGCACGATCGCCTCGATCTGCCGGAACCCCTTGCCCTGCAGGCCGAGCACGATCACCGTGTCGAGCGCGGTCAGCACGATCCCCCACGCGAGCGGCACGCCGAGCAGCAGCTTGAACGCAAGCGCGCAGCCGAGGACTTCCGCGATGTCGCACGCGATGATCGACACTTCGGCGGTGACCCACTGCACGATGCGGCCGAGCCGGCCGTAGCGGTCGTAGCTGGCCTGCGCGAGATCCCTGCCCGCGACGAGGCCGAGCCGCGCCGCGAGCATCTGCAGGAAGATCGCCGCGAGGCTCGAGAACGCGACGACCCACAGCAGCGAATAGCCGAACTGCGAGCCGGCCTGGATGTCGGTCGCCCAGTTGCCGGGATCCATGTAGCCGATCGCGACGAGCAGGCCGGGACCGAAAAAGCGCTTGAGCTTCTGCCAGCGCGGCGCGCCGGCGTCGATCGTGATGCTGCCCTTTACTTCCGACGGGCAGAAAGGGGCGGTGGCGGTAGTGGGGAGGAAGGGCATGGAAACCGGGAATCGAGATCGCGACAGGACGATTCTACGGGTATCCGCCCCGTTTTTTCCCGCGCGTCGACGCGCGCGCCGCAACTCGCCCCTCCGCCCTCGCAAAACGCGGCTGCAGGTCGGTCGTCCGCATCGCGCGACGCAGCATCGTGGCCAAGAATCCTTTCCCGCTCGGCGACGCGAAATTCCGTCGGCGACATCAGCAGGCGCTGGCGAAACAGCTTCGCGAGCCGCTCGCCGCTGCCGAACCCCGTGCGGCGCGCGACCTTGTCGGCCGGCAGCGTCGTATGGATCAGCATGTGGCACGCGCGCTCGAGCCGCACCTGCTGGACGAACGCGGTCGGCGTCACGCCGATCTCCTTCTTGAAGCGCCGCAGGAAATTGCGCTCGCTCATCGCGGCGGCCTGTGCGGCGTTCGCGATCGAGATGCGGTTCACGCTCTGCGCGCGCAGCCGCTGCGCCGACATCCGGATCGACGGGCTCGCGCTCAGTTCGCGAAACGCCCACATCGACTGCGCATAGCGCTGCTCGACCGGCCGCAGCATGTTGCTGGCGATCTCCTGCGCGGCGCTGTCGCCGAGATCGGCGCGGAACATGTCGAGCGCGGCGGCGAACACGTCGGTCTCGCCGGCCTGCAGTTCGACCGTCGCGGTTGCATGGCGCGCGGCCCGGCCGGGCCGCGCGTGGATCGCCGCCGACGGCCGCTGCGTGGCCGCGAGCGACGGCAGGTCCATCGCGTCGACGATCCAGCGCGCGTGCCGGCGAATGTCGGTCAGGCGACGCTGCAATGCGTCGTCCCAGTTGACGGCCGCGCGATCGCCGTGAAGATGAAAGAACGCGAGCGCACGACGGCCGTGCTCGTCGCCGAGCGGGTCGGCCGCGATGCTCACGCCGGACGACGACTGCAACAGTCCCCCGCTTTCGGATACGTACTTCAACTGGTAATCCGCACTGAGCGCATGCAGGCGATTCGCCAGATTGAAGGCTTCGCCGAGACGCGCGGCCTGGGCCAACGAAAACCCCGTACTCAAATAGATAACGACCCACCTCTGATCTGCTGCATTCACTGGCCAAGCCCCCGACTTGTTTCGACTTCTTCTAATACCGTCGAACTGTCAGGCTTATATTTGGTTTGAATGCGTGCGACAGGACGGCTATCCCGAAATATGAAGCGACGGCATCTTAGCCGAACGGGTAGCGCCTTTGGCGCGAAATGGCCGACGTGGACAGCATGATGGCGGATTACTACAGGCTGTCGCGGGCCGTTGATATGCAGGCACGGAATCGCACCTGTCGATACGGCCGATCGTTGCGGCCGTCATGCGTCACGATGCGCGCGTTTCGCTGCATTGCGCATCGGACGAAGCTGCGGCCGCGTATCGGTCCGAACGGCATCGACATGCATCGAACGCCATCGATCGGCGCGCACGAACACCCGCGTATCCGTTGCCTGCGCATCCTTTAGAATCGATCCACCGTTCACCACGCCACCCGCGCCCCGTGCCCGCCGATCACCGTCTCGACCTGAACCTGTTTCGCGTGCTCGACGCCGTCTACGTGCACGGCGGCATCGGCGCGGCCGCCCGCGCACTGCATCTCACGCAGCCTGCGGTTACGCACGCACTCAACCGGCTGCGCGCGCATTTCGACGATCCGCTGTTCGTGCGCCAGGGCAATCGCGTGGTGCCGACCGAACGCACGCGGTCGATCATCGCGGAAGTCCAGTTGCACCTGAAGGGCCTGCAAGGCACCGTGCGCGATCCGTCGGCATTCGATCCCGCGACGCTCGACCTGAGCATCGCGGTCGGCATTCGCGACGTGCTCGAATCGATCGCGCTGCCGCGGATCGTCGCCGCGTTCGCCGACGAAGCGCCGGGCCTGCGGCTCGTGAGCCGCCGCATCGCGGTGCCCGACATCGAGCGCGAACTCGCATCGGGCAATCTCGATCTCGCGATCGAGCGTCGCGTGCAGACGGGCCCGCGCATTGCAACCGAGCACCTGCTCGACGATTCGCTCGTTATCGCGCTGCGCCGCGATCATCCGCTCGCGCGCGACCCGCTGCGGCGCGGCGACTATTTCGCGGCGCGGCATATCGCGGTGTCGTCGTTCGGCGAACCGCAATCGCTCGACGTATTGCTCGGCAGCGACGGGCGCTTCCGCGATATCCGGCTCACCTGCCAGCACTATTTCGCCGCTTGCCAGATCGCCGCGACCGGCGACCTGCTGGTCACGCTGCCGCACACCTATGCGCTGCGGATGGCTGCGCTGCTGCCGATCGTCGTGCGGCCGCTGCCGCTGCGGCTCAAGCCGTTCCCGCTGCTCGCGTACTGGCACGAATCGCGCGACACCGATCGCGCGCACCAGTGGGTGCGCGAACGCATCGCCGCGCTCGTGCGCAGCAGCGCGAGCGTCGCCGACGCGTAACCACGCTGCGTACGCCGTTACGATCGAAACGGTATGCTGACGGATTCGCGCCGCCATGCGGCGCCCGCTTCCTTCTTCCCGCTTACCGGAGCCTTGCCATGTCGCTCATCCATGCCGCCGCCGTCCTCGATGCCGACGCGCCCGATTACGTCGTCCAGCTGCAGGCCGGCACGCATGCGCTGACCGGCGACGAAGCACCGCGCGAAGGCGGCCAGGATCGCGGGCCGGCACCGTACGAGTTCGTGCTTGCCGGTCTCGCGCAATGCACGGCCGCGACGCTGCGCATGTACATGCAGCGCAAGTCGTGGCCGGCTGCGCGCATCGACGTGCGTACTGAGCTCCATGCCGATCGCGAAGGCGTGCAATACGTGCGCCGCGTCGTGACGCTCGACGGCCCGCTCGACGACGCGCAACGCCAGCGCCTCGCGGAAATCTGCGAGAAGACGCCGGTGACGCAGTTCATCAAGCGCGGTACGCGGATCGAGACGACGTTGAACTGACACGGGCGGTGTGCGGTGTGCGGTGTGCTGCACACGCGATCGCCGCCCCAAAAAACAAAACGGGCGGGCCGCGCACGATGCGCGGCCCGCCCGTCCATCGATACAGCCAGCGCTTACAGTCCGAGCGCGGACAGGTCCAGCTTGCCGTCCTTCATCGGCGGGCACCAGAAATACGCACCCGTCAGCGGCCGCGTGAAGCGGAACAGGCCGTCGACGATCCCGTCGTCCGCGCCGCTCATGCGGCGCATCTGCACGTCGAACGCGCGGAACGAGCAGCCGAACGCAACGAAATAGAGGCCCGCGCGACGCGCGTCCGACCACGGCGACGAACGGCGCAGCATGAATGCCTCCGGCTCGAAGCTTTCCTGGGCGGTGCGTTTCACGTGCGCGAACTCGGGCGCATCGTCGAGTTCCTCGTTGTCCGAGCGGCGGCGCCCGATGATGTTGTCCATGTCGCCCGACGGAATGCGCTCCATCTGGTCGAAGTCGTGCAGCCACTGCTGGACCGCGACGAAGCTCGAACCGTCGAGCCCCGCGCCCTGCCCCGCCACGATCGCCGCCGCGAGCGCGTCGTCGCCGATCGGGTTCTCGGTGCCGTCCTCGTAGCCGGACAGGTCGCGGTCGTTCGAATAGCGGAAGCCGTCGACGGCGTCCTGCAGCGCGAACGCCGGCGCCAGCGCGCGTTCGATCGCCCGCGCGCGCAGCACGATCTCGCCGCGATCGTCGGCGCGCAGCCAGACCCACACGTCGGCCGGCGTCGCCGGCAGCGTGCGGTCCTTCACCGCGAACGCCGGATAGCCGGTCAGGCCCGGAACCGGGCGCCCGAGGTGCGCCGCCAGCGCCTGTCCGAAACCGACGACCGTATCGCGCCCGTCGACGATCTCGCGCAGCGCGGCCAGTGCCGCCGCTACATTGCCGTCATTCGAAATCGTGAAAGTGAGGTATCGGGCCGCCGTGTCGATCGGAGCCAGGATGCCTTGCTGAACGTCGCTCATCGTTTCCTCAAGAGTGTATCGGGGGTGAATCCGGGAGGGCCGCATCGGCCGGCCGCACGTCGTGCCGGGCGCGCCGGGACGCACGCGCCGTCGCGTGCCGCGAACGTCGAAGTGTAATCGATGCGCCCGCCGGCCCCTGCGCCGCCGCTTCGCGGAAAGCCCCGAAAAAGAAGGGCCGGAACCCTGAATACTAACCGTATCGACGCCGCAACGCCGCATTCGTCAGACGTTGCAGCGTGCAGAACACTACTGATAGAATCTTTACACGTCTTTTCGGCGTCCTTTCAACCGTTCACTTCAGGGGAGGTGCAGATGTTCCGAATGCCAGCAGCCTTCCCGAACGTGGTCCCACGGCGCAGCTGATCCAGCCCGCCGTCCGCGCCGGCTCCCGAGTTTTCCGCTAACCCGTCAGCCGCGCTTTTCCCGACAGCCCGTTTCGTTCCGCCCGCGTTTTCCACGCGGCCCGGCTGTTGCGTTTTCGACGTTCTCCGAACCGGAAAGTCCCGTCGCGCGATGCGCCGGGCAACGATAAATGACCAGAAAAACCTCCCATCTGGGCGGCCACGCATTCAAGGCCGTCTTCGGCTTCACCATCCGCTACTGGCGCAAGCAGCCGGCGCGCATCGCCACGGTCGCGACCTTCGCACTGCTCGCCGCGCTCGCCGACGTGCTCACGCCGCTGTTCGCCGGCCGCCTCGTCGACGCGCTGTCGACCGGCCTGACCGACCGCGCCGCCGCATGGCATTCGGCCGTCGTCGCGTTCGGCACGCTCGCCGCGCTCGGCATCGGCGCGACGGTGCTGCGGCAAGGCGTCTACCTGAACATCATCACGCTCACGCTGAAGATGATGAGCGAGATCGCCGCCGCATCGTTCCACCGCGTGCAGCGCTTCTCGACCGACTGGCACGCGAACAGCTTCGCGGGTTCGACCGTGCGCAAGATCACGCGCGGCATCTGGGCGCTCGACCTGTTGAACGACACCGTGCTGATCGCGCTGCTGCCGTCGGTCACGATGCTGGTCGGCGCAACCGTGCTGCTCGGCACGCACTGGCCCGTGATGGGGCTCGTCGTCGGCGCGGGTTCGCTGCTGTACATCGCGGTGACGGTCGCCGTGTCGCTCGGCATCGTCGCGCCGGCCGCGCGGCTCGGCAACCTGTGGGATACGCGCATGGGCGGCGCGCTCGCCGACGCGGTGAGCTGCAACGCGGTCGTCAAGGCGTTCGGCGCGGAAACGCGCGAGGAAGCGCGGCTTGCGCGCGTGATCGGCAAGTGGCGGCAGCGCACGCGCCGCACCTGGGTGCGCGGCACGTTGAACGGCGGGCTGCAGGGCGCGATGCTCGTCGCGATGCAGGCCGCGATGATCGGCGTCGCGCTGCGGCTGTGGGCGAACGATGAGGCGAGCGTCGGCGACATCGCGTTCGCGCTGACGATGTTCTTCATGCTGCAGGGTTACCTGCGCGACGTCGGCATGCACATCCGCAACCTGCAGCGTTCGGTGAACGACATGGAAGAACTCGTCGCGCTCGAACGCCAGCCGCTCGGCATCGACGATCGCCCCGGCGCGCCGGCCATCCGGATCGGGCAAGGCGAGATCCGCTTCGAGCACGTGACGTTCCGCTACGGCAACCACCCGGTGCCGCTGTACGACGATTTCTCGATGCGGATCGCGCCCGGCGAGCGCGTGGGCCTCGTCGGCCACTCGGGGTCGGGCAAGACGACGTTCATCAAGCTGATCCAGCGCCTGTACGACGTGTCGGGCGGCCGCATCACGATCGACGGCCAGGACATCGCGCGCGTGCGGCAGGATTCGCTGCGCAGCCAGATCGCGATCGTCCAGCAGGAGCCCGTGCTGTTCCACCGCACGCTCGCGGAGAACATCGCGTATGCACGCCCCGACGCGAGTCGTGCGGACATCGAGCGCGCCGCGCGTCTCGCCAGCGCGCACGATTTCATCGCCACGCTGCCGGACGGTTATGACACGCTCGTCGGCGAACGCGGGATCAAGCTGTCGGGCGGCGAACGCCAGCGCGTCGCGATCGCGCGCGCGTTCCTCGCCGATGCGCCGATCCTGATCCTCGACGAAGCGACGTCGAGCCTCGACAGCGAAAGCGAGCTGCTGATCCAGCAGGCGATGGAGCGGCTGATGGTCGGCCGCACGACGCTCGTCGTCGCGCACCGGCTGTCGACCGTGCGCGCGCTCGACCGGCTGCTCGTGCTCGATCGCGGCAAGGTGATCGAGGAAGGCAGCCACGACGCGCTGATCCGCATCGACGGCGGCATCTACCGCCGGCTGTTCGAGCGGCAGGCGCTGGAACTCGCGAAGGGGCTGATCGATTCGCCGCGGCGCATGGCGGACGACAACGCCGGGCCGCAGGGCGAGCCGGCGGAGGCATAACGAAAGCGTGTCTCGATGCGGCCCGGCGGTGGGCTCATCACCGCCGGACCGTGTCGATCCGACCGGATTCGGATCGAGGCCGTGCCACGTGCACGGCCTTTTTTGCGTCCGCGAATATCGCCGGCCGCCCCTGAGCCGCGCGCCGCCGCGTCGCCTTTTCCGGGATCACTTATCATGTCGACCAGGAAATTTGTGACGAGGGTTCGACCATGTTTACAGGCATCGTGCAGGGCGTTGGCGTCATCAAGGCCATCAAGGATCACGGGGAGCTGAGAACCTTCAGCATCGAATTCCCCGAGCGGTTTACCGACGACATCGAGATCGGCGCCAGCGTCTCGGTCGACGGCGTGTGCCTGACGGTGACGACCATCCATTCGCCGGAGCTGATCGACTTCGACGTGATGTTGCCGAGCCTGAAAATCACCACGCTGGCCGACCTGGCGACAGGCGCGCGGATCAACGTGGAGCGGGCCGCGAAGGACGGCGCGGAAATCGGCGGGCATCCGCTGTCCGGCCACGTCGACTTCCCGGGGACCATCCTGCACATCGCATCGTCCGAGCACAACCGGATGATTCGCATCGGCGTTCCCGCCGAATTCAAACGATATGTTTTCGCGAAGGGCTATATCGCGATCAACGGCTGCAGCCTCACCGTTTCGGACGTCAATCGCGACGAAGGCTGGTTTGAAATCTGGCTGATCCCGGAAACGCGACGCGCGACGACCTTCGATGCGAAGGGCATCAACGACAAGGTCAACATCGAGATCGAGCGCAGCACGCAGGTCGTCGTGGATACGATCCGGGAATCGGTCAAGGAAACGCTCGGCGAATTGACCGGTATCGTCACGACGCTGCTGGCGGAAAAAGGCGTCGATATCGAGGAACTGCTGGCGCGCAATGTCGCGCAACTGCCGAAGAAGTAACGTAAGCCGGCGTACCGGGTGATCCGCCGGATCACCTGGTACCGGCTTCCGTCGGCAAACACCTCGACCCACGGTTCCGCCTCACTCCGCCTCGGCCTGCGCCCCCTTCCCCACCGCCACGCGCTGCGCGCGATAGATCCCCGCGTGCCCCGAAAACAGATACGCGACGACGCACGCGACGATCGCATACACGCCGATATCCGCGCCGAACAGTTCGATCGCCATGATCGTCGACGCGATCGGCGTGTTGGCCGCGCCCGCGAACACCGCGACGAAGCCGAGCCCCGCGAGCACGGGCACCGGCAGCGCCAGCACCTGGCCGAGTGCGTTGCCGAGCGTCGCACCGATGTAGAACAGCGGCGTCACCTCGCCGCCCTTGAACCCCGACGCCAGCGTGACGACGGTGAACGCGAACTTACCCGCGAAATCGTAGAGCGGCAGCGGTCCGTGAAACGCGGCCTCGATCGTCGGAATGCCGAGACCGAGGTACTGCGGCACGTTCAGCACGGTGGCCGCCGCCGCGACCAGCAGGCCGCCTAGCACCGGCCGCAGCGGCGCATAGCGGATAACGCGCCGGAACCCCGCGGTCAGCGCATGCGTCGCATACGCGAACAGCCGGCCGACGACGCCGAACGCAATGCCCGCGACGACCGTCACGGCCAGCCCCGTCGCCGACACGGCCGGCACGAACGGAATCGCATAGGCTGTGTGATGCACACCCCACGCGCGGCACACGACGTCCGCGACGATCGCCGACGCGACACAGGTCAGCAGCGCGTCGTACCGCACGCGACCGATCGCAAGCACCTCGAGCCCGAACACGGCACCCGCGAGCGGCGTGCCGAACACCGACGCGAAACCGGCCGCGATGCCGCCCATCAGCAGCACGCGACGATGCTCGCGATCGAGGCGGAACACCTGCGTGACGCGATCGGCAAGCGCGCCGCCCATCTGCACGGCGGTGCCCTCGCGGCCGGCCGAGCCGCCGAACAGGTGCGTGACGACGGTCGCGACGAGCACGAGCGGCGCCATCCGCTTGGGCACGAGCGCCTTCGGGTCGTGGATTTCGTCGATCAGCAGGTTGTTGCCGCGCGCGACCGACTGGCCGAAACGATGGTAGATCCACCCGGTCGCGAAACCGGCGGCCGGTAGCCCCCACAGCAGCCACGGATGCGCGACGCGCGTGCCGGTCGCCCAATCGAGCGCGATCAGGAACAGCGCGGATGCCGTGCCGGCCAGCGCGCCGAGCAGGGCCGAAAGCGCGAGCCAGCGGCACACGTAGCGCACGGTCGCGAGAAGATCGGCAGAAGTCGTGAAAAACATGATTTCCAGATTCGACAGAACATCAAAACCTGGGCGGCAGAATACCGCATGGACGGCCTGCGACCTCCTGACAACCCAGGAACACGCAGGCATCATCAGCCGGGCAAACCGGCGGTTGAGGGCCGCACCGCGCGCAACGCGCCGCAACGACCGCAGGGAGGCATGCCATCTCCGCAGGCCGCGATTGTACGCGAGTACGCGACGCCGCGCATCGCATGCAATGCAACGCCGGCGCACCGGGCCGGAACGGCGTCGCGCTCCCCGACGCGCCGTCAGTCGCGCGGCGCGCGCGCGATGCGCGAAATCAGCTGCGGCGCGATCCGCTCGAGCGGCAGGATCGCCGATGCCGCACCGATCGCAGCGGCCGCCTTCGGCATCCCGTAGACGGCGCTGGTCGCCTCGTCCTGCGCGATCGTATAGCAGCCTTTCGCGCGCATTGCCTTCAGGCCGAGCGCGCCATCGCGCCCCATGCCCGTCAGCAGCACGCCGAGCGCTTCGCCCTGCCAGCCGTCGGCGACGCTGTTGAAGAACACGTCGATCGACGGCCGGTACGGCGTCTCCACCGGATGCCGCGTATAGCCGAGCACGCCACGCGGCGACAGGTACAGGTGATCGTCGGTCGCCGCGAGCAGCACCTCGCCGGCCTGCGGCACGCTGCCCTGCCGCGCGACGCGCACGGGCAGCCGCGTATAGCCGTCGAGCCATTCGGCCATCCCGAGCGCGAACGCCTGGTCGACGTGCTGGACGATCACGATCGCAGCCGGGAAATCGGCCGGCAGCGCGCGCAGCAGCGCAGTGAGCGCGGTCGGCCCGCCCGCCGACGCGCCGATCGCGACGAGCGTCGGCTGGCCGCGCGCGGGCGTCGGCCCCGGCGGCACGAGCGCCGCGGTGCGGCTTTCGAGCAGCCGGCCGATCTGGTCGATCTTCGCGAGCAGCGCCTGCGCCGACGCGTCGGTCGACAGCCCCAGCGCAAGCGTCGGCGTGTCGACCGCGTCGAGCGCGCCCGCGCCCATCGCCTCGTAAACCGACGACGTGTTCGCGCTGACGCTGACCGTCACGATCAGGATCGCGCACGGCGTGCGCGCCATGATCTGCCGCGTCGCCGCCACGCCGTCGACCTTCGGCATCACGAGATCCATCAGCACGAGATCGGGCGGATGCGCGATACAGAAATCCACGGCCTCGTCGCCGTCGGTCGCGACCCACAGCACGCGGTGGTCCGGCCGCAGCGCGAGCACGCGGCGCAGCGCCTCCACGGCCAGCGGCAGGTCGTTGACGATGCCGATGTTCATCCGCGCGCGCCCCCGATCAGGTCGTGCACGGCATCGAGCAGCGCCTCGTCGTGAAAGCTGCTCTTCGCGAGGTAGTAGTCGGCGCCGGCATCGAGCCCGCGGCGGCGATCCTCGTCGCGATCCTTGTACGACACGATCATCACCGGCACGCGCTTGAGCATCGGATCGCCCTTGATCAGCGTGACGAGTTCGATGCCGTCCATGCGCGGCATGTCGACATCCGTGACGACGAGATCGAACGCATCGCTGCGCACCGCGTTCCAGCCGTCCATCCCGTCGACCGCGACCGTCACGTCGTAGCCGCGCTTTTCCAGCAGCTTGCGTTCGAGCTCGCGCACCGTCAGCGAATCGTCGACGACGAGCACGCGGCGGCGCCGGTCGGCGAGCGCGAGCTGCGGGTCGCGCGTGAGCCGCGCGAGCTGCCCGCCGCGCACGAGCTTGTCGACCGAGCGGATCAGGTCCTCGACGTCGACGATCAGCACGGGGTCGCCGTTCTCGAGCAGCGCGCCGGCCGCGATGTTCTGGATCTTGTGCAGGCGACTGTCGAGCGGCTGCACGACGAGCATCCGTTCGCCGAGGAAGCGGTCGACCGCGACGCCGTACAGCTCGGGTTCGCCGCCGACGACCACGACCGCCGTGCTCGCGCGCGCCGCGTCGGGCTCGCCCGCGTCGAGCAACTGGTGCGCGGCGACGAGGCCCGCGCGCCGGCCGTCGAACGGAAAATGCGGCTGCCCTTCGAGCACGTCGATGTCGTCATGCGCGAGCTCGAGCGTGCGGCGCACGTGCGCGAGCGGGAACGCATACGGTTCGCCGCCGACTTCGACGAGCAGGCTGCGGATCACCGACAGCGTGAGCGGCAACTGCAGCACGAAGCGCATGCCCGCGCCCGGCTCGTTGAAGATCCGCACCGCGCCGCGTACGCCGCGCACCATCTCCTGCACCGCGTCGAGGCCGACGCCGCGACCCGACACGTCGGTCACCGCATCACGCATCGAGAAACCCGGCAGCAGCAGGAATTCGAGCAGCTCGGGATCGGACAGCCGCGCGGCCGTCTCGTCGTCGGTCAGGCGCTGGCGCACGACGGCCGCACGCAGCGCGTCCATGTCGACGCCCGGCCCGTCGTCGATCACGCTGACGAGCAGCGAGCCGGCGCTATGGCGCGCCTCCAGCGTCACGCTCGCCTCGGCCTGCTTGCCGCGCGCGAGCCGCGCGTCGGGCGACTCGACACCGTGGTCGATCGCGTTGCGCAGCAGGTGGCCGAGCGGCGCGTCGAGCAGGTCGAGGATGTCGCGGTCGACCTGCGTGCCCTCGCCGACGATCGAGAAGCGCACCTGCTTGCCGAGCGAACGCGCGAGATCGCGGACGATGCGCGGATACGCACGCGTCGCATCGCCGAACGGCCGCATCCGGCATTGCAGCGCCTCGTCGTAAAGCTGCTCGGCGATATGCGTGCTGCGCCGCTCGAAACGGTCGAATTCGTCCATGCGCTCCGCGAGCGACCGCTGCAGGTCGTTGAGCATGTGCCGCACTTCGTTCATCGACGCGAGCATGCCCGAGTCGAGATCGTCGGCGAACTGTTCGTACATCAAATCGAGCGAACGGGCGGCGTCGCGCTGCGCGCGCTTCACGCGCAGCATCGATTCTGCGAACGGCTTGAGCCAGCGCGACTCGACCAGCGATTCGCCCGACAGGCTCAGCAGCCGGTTCAGCGTATCGGCGCGCACGCGGCGCATCGCGCCGGCGCCGGCCACGCGGCCGGCCTGGACCGGATCGGGCACCGTGCCCGACACCGCGAGCGGCGGCATCGTGGCGCCGGCCCCGACGGGCTCGTTCGCGGCGCCGTCGTGCTCGCGATACGGCGCGACTGGCGGCGGCACGCCGGCTGCCGGTATCGTCTGCGCGGCATCGGCGCCCGTCAGTGCCGCCGCGAACACGTCGATCTCGGTCGACGTCACGGGCTGCCCCTGCGGATCGCCGACGCGCACCAGCAGGTCGACGCCGGCGAGCAGCACGTCGACGTGCGTGGCCGTCAGCGCGATCGTGCCGGCCTGCGCGGCGACGAAGCATTCCTCCATCCGCCCCGCGATGTCGACGCCGAGCGGCACGCCGACGATGCGCGCGGCGCCCTTCAGCGAATGCGCGGCACGCATGCACGCCTCGAGCGCGACGGAATCGGGCTCGCCCGATTCGAGCGCGAGCAAGCGCTCGGACAGCGCCTGGGTCTGCGTGCGCGTCTCCTCGCGATACAGCTCGAGCAGCGACAGGTGGCTCAGATCGTCATCGCCGCTCATCGCATGCTCCGTGTCACGGCGTCGAACAGGCGATCGTCGTCGAGCAGGCCCACCGACTTGCCGCGCCACGACAGCACGCCGCGCGACAGGCCGGCGCTCGCGCGCCCGACCGTTGCCGGCACGGGCACCCAGTCGGATGCGCCGAAGCGCAGCACGCCCTCGACTTCGTCGACTGGAAACACGACCGGATCGCCCTGGTGCGCGGCCACCAGCAGCCGCGTGAAACGGCCGTCGCCACTGCCGCTGCCGCCCTTGCCGGCATCGAGGCCGAGCAGCGCGCCGATCGAGATCGCGATGCGCAGCGTGCCGCGGATGTTGACCACGCCGCGCACGGCCGAATTGCGGCGATGCGGCAGCGAATGGATCGGACGGGTGCCGGCGATCTCGCGCAGCACGCCGATCGGCAACGCGAGCCATTCGTTGGCCACGCGAAACGCCAGCGCCGCGTGGCGCGTATCGCCGCCGTCGCGCACGCGGGTGGTGCCGAACGCGCTCATCCGGCGTGTCGCGTCGGCCATCTCGACATCACCGAGCGGTCGCTCGAGCAGCTTCGCCGCGTGATACGCATAGACCGGGCAGTTCAGGCAGCGCTGGCAGTCGGCCAGTCGCTCGCACGAGCGGTCGCCGCGCGTGCCGATCCGGTTCCAGCAATCGTCGACGTCGATCGTCGTATCGTCAGTGGCAGCGGCGTCGCGGTTCATGGATTCCTCTGGTCATCGCGGTGTCGGTCCCAATCCCGTATTCGTGTCAGCCGGCCGAGCGTCGTGCCCGCTCGAGCAGCCATTGCGCGCCCGCGCGATCGCCGCCGACGTCGAGCAGCATCGCGAGATGGGTCAGCGCCTCGTGGTGCGTGGGCCGCAGATACAGCGCCTTCCGGTAGAAGACGCCGGCTTCCGCGGCGCGCCCGCGCGCATCCGCGATCAGCCCGTTCAGGTAGAACGCATCGGCATGCGGCCCGACTCGCGCCGAGAACTGCGCGAGCACGCGCTCGGCCTCGTCGAACGCACCGGCGTTCGCGAGCGCCTGCGCATCCTCGAGCGTCGGTGCGACGCCTTCGGCGACCGGCGCGGACGCTTCGGCCGTCGCCACCGACGGATCGGCCCGTGCGTCGAACGCGGCCGCGCGCACGGCCGGCGGTGGCGCCGCGAACGGCTGCGGCCCGTCGCCGAGCCAGGCCGGCGGCGCGACGGCCAGCAC
>NZ_JAOTQT010000046.1:0-24527 GCF_025685725.1 Burkholderia sp. BKH01
TCGGCCGACTCGGCGGCCTGCTGCCGTTTGCTGCGCAGCCCCAAGCTGCGTTCGCCCCGCAAGGCGTGTTCGGCGACATCCTGAAGTCGGTCGCACCGACTGTCGGCACCGTCGCCGGACAACTCGGCGGCCTGCTGCCGTTCTCGGTGCAGCCGCAGGCAGCGTTCGCGCCGCAAGGCGTGGGTGGCGCCATCGTCGGCACCGCTGCGCCGATGATCGGCGAGCTGCTTGGTCGACTCGGCGGCCTGCTGCCGTTTGCTGCGCAGCCCCAAGCTGCGTTCGCACCGCAAGGCGTGTTCGGCGACATCCTGAAATCGGTCGGGCCGACCGTCGGCACCGTCGCCGGACAACTCGGCGGCCTGCTGCCGTTCTCGGCCCAGCCGCAGGCAGCGTTCGCGCCGCAGGGTGTGGGCGGCGCCATCGTCGGCACCGCGGCGCCGATGATCGGCGAGTTGCTCGGCCAACTTGGCAGCCTGCTGCCGTTTGCCGCTCAACCGCAGGCTGCGTTCGCCCCGCAGGGCGTGTTCGGCGACATCCTGAAGTCGGTCGCACCGACTGTCGGCACCGTCGCAGGACAGCTCGGCGGCCTGCTGCCGTTCTCGGTGCAGCCCCAAGCTGCGTTCGCCCCGCAAGGCGTGTTCGGCGACATCCTGAAGTCGGTCGCACCGACTGTCGGCACCGTTGCCGGACAGCTCGGCGGCTTTCTGCCGTTCTCCGTCATGCCTGTCCAGCCGGCATTCCACTGACCGCTGCAACTGAAGCCCTGCGCCACCGTGCATGACCGCGCGGTGGCGTACCCGACGGACGCCCGTCGCGCAACGATCCGATCGCGTCGGCATGCGCGCCCGTTAATTTCGACCGATTAAGCCCGCGACGCGTCGCGATTGCCGCGCCGCGAAGGAGATTGCGATGGACAAGGACAAGAAGCCCGCCGCCGCGAAGGCGGCAGCCATGCCGACGGACAGCGCGGCTGCCGCATCGGACGTCACGCCGCCCGATTCGGCCGACGAAGCGGTCCACGTGACGAGCGGCAAGCGCCAGTATCTGATCGCGCCTCGCCGCGGCGTGCTCGCACGTCAGGCGGCCGTGACGCCGATGTCGGCTCACGACCTCGACAATGCGGTCGGCCGGCTCCCCGGCGTCGAGGTCGTGCGCGTGATCAACAGCCACAAGAACGCGCAGATGATGTCGGCAAGGCCGGACGAAGCGACCGACACGTATGTCGTCAAGATGGATCCCGCGAATGCGCAAGTGCTGCAGGCGACGGCGCCACCGGGAATGATCGTCGAGGAGGATCATCCGCTCGGCTATGGGAAAAAGCCGCAACAGGAGTCCGGCGCCGAGCTTCGTCCGCAGGCGGCCATCGCGTCGGTGATCTTGCGCCCGGTGACGATCCGCGTGCTGGGAGCGAACGACCAGCCCGAGCCCGGCGTTCCGGTGACGCTCGCGGGCGACGGCTTCCCGGTGAGCGGCACCACCGACGCGCGAGGCGAAACGACGCTGGCCGTCGCGCAGATGGCGCCCGGTCCGCTCCAGTCGCTGGCGGTGCGACCGCCCCACACGTACTGGAATGTCTATTTACCGGCGCCGCTGCTGTCGAGCGATCAGGCGAACGTGGTGCGGCTCACGCCGTTGTCACAGCCGAACCCGAACGTGCCGCCGCGTGCGCCGCTCGGGTGGGGGCAGCGCCTGATGGGCCTCGACGAGCTTCCCGCCACGGCGACGGGGCGCGGCGTTCGCGTCGCGATCGTGGATTCGGGGGCGGACGCGTCGCATCCGCTGTTGAACCATATCCTGCGCGGTGCCGACCTGACCAACGACCAGAACCCGGATACCTGGAAGGACGACGTGATCGGCCACGGATCGCATTGCGCGGGCGTGATCGCCGCGCGCATCAGTCCGCAGGCCGCTGACGCGCAGATGGCGATGCGCGGTTTCGTGCCCGACGCAGAGATCCATGTGCTGAAGATCTTTCCCGGCGGCCAGTTCAGTACGCTGATCCAGGCGCTCGACTATTGCATCGACCACGACATCGACGTCGTGAACCTGAGCCTTGGCGCACCGCAGGCGTCGCTCGCCGTCGAGCAGAAGCTGATGGAGGCCGTGCAATCCGGCGTCGCATGCATCGTCGCGGCCGGCAATTCGGGCGGCCCGGTCCAGTACCCGGCCTCGTCGCCCTATGTGCTCGCGGTGTCGGCGCTGGGGCTGCAGCGCGAACTGCCCGGCAACACGTGGGAGCAAACGCAGATCGTCGCGCAGGCCGCGACGCCCGACGGCCTCTTCGCGCCGACGTTCTCGTGCCACGGTCCGCAAATCGGCGTGTGCGGGCCGGGCGTCGGCGTCGTGTCGACCGTGCCCGGGTCGGCGTTCAATGCCGAATCCGGCACGTCGATGGCGGCGCCGCACATCACGGGGCTCGCGGCGCTGCTGTTGAGCGATCCGCAGATCGCCAGCCATCTCGGGCCGCGCCGGCCGGAGCGCGTCGCCGCGCTGTTTCAGCTGATCCGGATGATCTGCACGCCGATCGTGCAGTACGACGCAGCGAATCGCTTCGGCGCCGGCCTGCCGCGCATCCAGAACCTTCGCCAGCTGTTGCAGCAGGCGGCCCGCTGACCGCGCGCGAACCGCGCCGGCCGATCGCCGGACGCCGGCCGATTCCGTCGGCCGGCGCACGTCGCCACACACAAGGAGAAATTCGACATGTCGACCCTGTTGCGCATCACCCGGGCGGCCTGCGCCGCCAGCCTGATTCTGACCTGCGCCGGCGCACACGCGCAGGACTGGACGCTGTCGCTGTCCTGGAAGCTCGGCTCGTGCGTCGGCCGCGACGGCGCGCAGACATGCACGTCCGGCCAGCCGCCGTCCGCGCGCCAGGCCGCCGACGGCACACCGATCCGGATCACGGCGATCGGCCTGTATACGCCTCGGCGCGATTGCGACACGGCGGCGGTTCCGGCCGACACGCTGCCCGACGACGCCGCGCCGTATATCGCGCCCGCGAGCGCCGATGCATTCCAGCAGCACTGGAACCGCTACGGGAGCTGCACGGGCTACGCGCCCGCCGGCTACGCCGCCGAGCTTGCCGCGATGGCGCGTGCGGTCGGCCTCACGAATCTCGGCCGCTACCTGAACGAGCACGACAACAAGGTGGTGCGGCTCGACGAGCTGAAGAACGCGCAACTGCACGATTTCTTCCTCGGCGCGGACAAGGCGGTCCAGTTCCTGTGCACGCCCGACGGACGGCTCGCGGAAGTGCGCTACCAGCTGCGCGACTGGTCCGACGTATTCGTGTATCGCGACAAGGGCGGCATGCTGGTCCTGGCGCCGGGCGGCAACTGCGGCGACGAAGTGCGGCTGTAGCGCGCATTGGCCGCCGACCTCGTGGAGAACCGTCATGCGCACGCATCGTTCATGGTCCCGGACAACGGCGGACGCACCGCCCGAAGCGGACGGTACGAACACGGCCGCATCGAGGCGCGATCTGATCGGGCAGTTGCAAATCGAATGCAATGCAATGGCGCGCTACGCATTGCAGCACGGAATCGCGGTGGCGCCCGATCTGATCGCGCAGTTGTCGATGCTGATGGTCGCGGCGTCGCGCGCCGCGGCTGAATCCGCGGCGGACGATGCGTCGTCCGTGCACGGCGCATCGTATGCGCTTGCCGCGATTCATCGTCGGCTCGCGGTCGCGATCGCGCCCGCGACGCCGCAGGCGGTCACGCTGCTCGACGGCGAACTGCGCGTCCGCTCGCGCTTCGCGTGGCTCGGCCCGGTACCGCTGATCCGCGCGCTGACGCTCTCCGCGGCGACATTTCTGGTCGCGGTGATTGCGACGTCGCTGTCGCCGGAAGTGTCGGTCGCGAACATCGATCAGGGGTTTCTCGATTCGCACGGCACCCGGCTGCTGTGGAATGCGCTGTTCCTGATGTTCTGCGCCGGGCTCGGCGCGTCATTCGCAACGCTGTTCCAGGCTCATCGCTATGTCGCGAATTCGACATACGACCCGAAGTACGACGCGTCGTACGGCGCGCGGCTGATTCTCGGCGTGATCGCCGGCCTGATTCTCGTCGAGCTGCTGCCGCCGCACCTGTACGACGGCGCAAGCACGCGCAGCTTCGGCAAGCCGGCGCTTGCGATGCTCGGCGGTTTCTCGGCGACCGCCGTGCATCGGCTGCTGCACCGGCTCGTCGAAACGCTCGAGACGCTCGTGCGGGGCGACACCGCGGCCGCCGCGCAAGCGACCTTCGAAGCGCATCGCGCCCATGCGGCGACCGAGCGCGTGCAATGGCAAAGCGAACTCGCGGCGGATCTGCTGCGGCTTCAGCAATCGCTCGAAACGGGGATGCCGGCCGATGCGGTCAAGCAGCGGCTCGCCGAATTCACACGCGCGATGCTGTCGGCAGACGCGCCGCGCACGGGCCGTCAGGACGGCGCAAACGCAATCGGGGAATGACCATGCTCTTTCTTTACAACTGGCCGTCGTGGCTGATGGGGCTCTTCATCGTGACCGCGACCGTCGCGGCCGCACTGGCCGGCTACGCGCTGTTCCGCCGCATCGCGCCGGTCGACCTGCATCCCGAGCAGCGAGCGATGGCGATCACGATGGTGTCGGTCATCACGACGATCAACTCGTTGCTCGTCGCGTTTTCGGCGATCAGCGTGTGGGACGCGTACAACAGCGCGGAGCGCACCGTCGACGCGGAAGCGACCGCGGCCGGCGAGCTGTCGCGCGATCTCGCCGCGTTCGGCGATCCGGTCGCCGACGCCGCCTCGGGTGCGCTGCGCGCCTATCTCGACGGGGTCGTCCGCTACGAGTGGCCGACGATGCAGCAGCACGCGAGCGCGGATGCGCAGGCGGCGGCCCGCTTCGATCGCCTGTTCGACATGGCCAACCGGATCGAGCCGCGCAGCGAGCGGCAGCGCGTGCTGCTCGGCGAGGTGCTCGCACGCGTCAACGAGATGGCAAAGCATCGCGAACAGCGCCTGCTGACGCTCGACGTCGCGATGCCGGCCACGCTGTGGGGCGTGGTGCTGCTCGCGAGTGTCGTGTCGTTTCTGCTCCTCTACATCCTTCCGGGCACGCGCTTCAACATCGCGCTCGTCTCGAGCTGGGCGCTCACGCTCGGACTCGCGTTCTTCTTCGTGCTTGCCGTCGACCGTCCGTTCGCAGGCGAAGTCAGCGTCAAGCCGGAGCCGCTGCGCGCGATCGTCGCCGCGATCGACGCGCAAGCGCAGCGAACCGGGCCGGCCGCGCATCGCAACGTTCCGCCTTCGCCGCGCAGCCCGACGCGTTCGCAGGTGGACGACGCTGCCGCGTTGACTGCTTCGACCGTTTCCTCACCGCCGAGCGCGTCCGGCGCGGCCTCGCTCGACCATGCCTCGCAAGGAGAACGCGATGACACCCGATGAATTCCAGTCCGCCGCAGCCGTATCCGCCGTACTCGCGCAACGCTGGTATCCGGCACTTGCCGCCGCGATGGCCGAATTCGGCATCTCGACCCCCGGGCGTATCGCGGCCTTCGTCGCGCAGACCGGCCACGAGACGCTCGGCTTCACGCTCACGCGCGAGCTGTGGGGGCCGACAACTGCACAGCGCGCCTATGAGCCGCCGTCGCGCAAGGCCGCCGAACTCGGCAACGTCCAGGCGGGCGATGGCAGGCGCTTCCTCGGACGCGGGCTCATCCAGATCACTGGGCGCGCGAATTACCGCGAATGCGGCAACGCACTCGGTGCCGATCTCGAGCGCCAGCCCGAACTCCTCGAACGGGAGCCGCTGGCCGCGCGCTCGGCAGCCTGGTGGTGGGAACGGCACGGCTGCAACCTGATCGCCGACTCGGGCGATTTCGTGTCGCTGACGAGGCGCATCAACGGCGGTGTCAATGGCCTCGAAGACCGAATGCACCGATGGGCGATCGCGAAAAAAGCGATGTGCCTGTGAGCGTGCGGCAGGGAGCAAAGACTGACCAACCAACGGAGGGATGCATCATGAACACGTGAACCTGAGTGGAACACCCATACATCTTTCATACTCCATTTGCCCCGTGGCGGCACGACCTGTTCTCCGGAAGCATGGCGTCGCGTTGTCGATATTCGCTGCCTGAAATGCCCGATCTGCCTCCACGTGGCCGACAGTCAATTAGGATGACACATCATGACATTCACACCACAAACGCGGAAACATCTTGGCCATGACGATCAGGCAAAAGATTGGCTTGACGAAACGATCGGTAACGTCGTGATCGACCGTCCGGCGAGCAATCCGTCTTATACGAAGACGGACGGGGACAACAGCGGCTCGCTGAAGCACTACATTCCGTACAACTGGATCATGAAGAACATTGCGGACAACCATGTCATCGGCCAAACGAGAAGGAGAGTGGTCGCCAATGTGTCTGGCCTGTTGCTTCGAATAGGGCGGCAGGCACTCCACGTGCCGATCAACCCGGCCGATTTCGATACATCGATTCGCGACAGCGTCTATGCGATCTGCGATTGGGAGGAAAACCTGTTCAGGTCGGCATCGTCCGGCGACGGACGGGGGACCAGGATTGACGTCCCTAACGATCGTGGCGTGCTTGCGAGGGTCGAAAATGCGCGAGCCAAACTGGGCGACCTGGCGAACGAGCCGCTTCAATGAAACGAGGTTGCCGGCGCAATCACCGTAATACTGGTTCGCCGGCAACAGCAGGAACGCTCATGCGCGAGCCTGTCGGTTGTCCAATGTGCGGAGGTCGGCGAGCCCCGGGAGCATTCGTGCGACGCGTCCGCAGCGAGGTCAGATTTGCCCGAGGCCGTCCGAATCGACGATGTGAATCTGCTTGCCTTGCGCCGCGACGAGCCCCTTGTGCTGGAACTTCGACAGCATGCGGCTGACCGTTTCGAGCTTCATCCCGAGATATTCTCCGATCTCGTCGCGCGTCATCCGCAGCACGAATTCCGCGGCCGAGTAGCCGCGTGCCTTGAAGCGCGTGGAAAGGTTCAGCAGGAATGCGGCCACGCGCTGCTCGGCGGTCATCGTGCCGAGCAGCAGCATCAGTGCGGATTCGCGGACGATTTCGCCGCTCATCATCTGGTACACGTGATGTTGCATCGACCGTACTTCGCGACACATCTGCTCGAGCTGGCCGAACGGAATGATGCAGACCGTGCTGTCCTCGAGCGCGATCGCGTCGCCGTTGTGGTGCCCGGTGTGCACGCCGTCGAGCCCGAGCGATTCGCCGACGATCTGGAAGCCGGTGATCTGCTCGTCGCCGTCGCGATGCATCATGGTGGTCTTGAACGAACCGGTTCTTACCGCATAGATGCTGTTGAACGCGTCGCCCGCGCGAAACAGCGTTTCGCCGCGCCTGACGTGACGCGTCGTGCAGATCATTGCGTCGAGACGGGCGAAATCGTCAGGCGAAAGATCGGGCGGCATGCAGACGGTACGCAACGAGCACGACGAACAGCGGGACGTGGCGCGCTTCGGCTGGTCCGCCGGCTCGACCGGACGCAGCGGGATGAACGGGCGTAACGGACGTAACGGCATGGTCGTCGAGATATCGGCATTGCTCTCCATGATCGGCTCCAATTCGTGGGGCTGCGGCGAATTGCCGTCGGGCAGGATCGCGCTGGCTCTATTGCTGGCGGCCTTGGTGTCTGCCGCCTTCCTGAAGGGAGAACCCACCGGACTGGTCAGGAGACCGATGTGCCGGTCTCGACGGTATGCTGCCTTTGCGCCGGGAGGCACGCGTGCTTGTTGTTCTTGATGGGAAGTATGGATGCCGCGCAGCACCAAAGAAATCAGCCGGCATTGAAGTTGAGGTAGGTGACGCGGAAGGGCTGTAGGACGTTTCCTACAGCGGCGCGGTGGTAAAGCCGTTGACCTGGCTCAATGCCTGCGGCGATGCCGGGCGCCATCTTGGATAACGCCGATACCGTCAGAGGAATCTCGTGCCGTGACGGAGCGTGTTCGTCACGGATATCGCATGGCAGCAGACAGGCGGTGCCCGGTCGGCGTTCGCCGATCGGGACCGACGCGTCCGGGGCTGCCCCCATGCATATTTGACCGGTGTCAACGGGATGGCGTTTGTCGGGATCAGACTGGTTTGGCAAGGCGATCGAAACCGGCAGGCAGCAGGGAGGCGTCATGTATGCAAGGATCTTTGCGGCACTCGACGGCAGCCGCGGTGCGCGGCTCGCGCTCGACGAGGCGATTTTGCTCGCCCGTGATTCGGGTGGCCTGGTCGTCGCCGTGTGCGTGGTATCGGATGCGCCCAGGCTGACGGATGCCGACAGCGGCTATATCGAGCAGCGCGACCCGGCCGGGCTGGATGCCGACCGGGCCGCGATCGCGGTCGCGGACGCCGAGGCCGCGTTCCGGCTCTCCGGCGTACGCGGCACGGCGCAAACGATCGACGCGTGCGGCGAGAACATATCGTCCGTGCTGGCGCGAGCCGCTGCCGAATGCGATGCAGACCTGATCGTGATAGGCACGCATGGGCGGCGCGGCATGCGCCGCCTCGTTCTCGGCAGCGTCGCCGAGTCACTGGTGCGCACCGCGGACCGGCCGGTGCTGGTCGTGCGGGACGGGCCGGGCGCATGCGAGGCCATGTTGTGACAAGAAAGGGGTACAGCCACGAGCAGCGGTCCCGCATGCGCAGGATGCGAAGCGTTCCGGTTGCCGCGGCTTTCGTGGAATCTGGTGTCGTGATGGTGTGGCACACCGATCCGTATCGACGGACACATTCAGGTGTCTCACGCGTGCCGCCCGCTGCGGCAAGCCCGCCGTTGATTGATCCTCGTCAAGCTGCCGGCGTCGCCATGCGCGATGCTGGATGCGGTGCGGCACGGATCCGATTGCAAGACTCGCGATCGACACGGGCCGACGGGAGACCGCGATGAAGTCCGATGCAGCACTCAAGCAGGATGTCGAGCAGGCGCTTTTCTGGAATCCGGCGATCGACGCGCGTCGGATCGACGTCGACGTCCGCGACCGGATCGTCACATTGCGCGGCACGGTCGACAGCTGGGCCCAGAAACTCGAGGCGCAGAAAACGGCGCTGCATGTCGCGGACGCGCGCGCGCTGGTGCTCGAACTGAACGTTGCGCCGCCGGAGAACGCCTGCGCCGATCAGGAGCTGGCGATCGCGATCACGTTCGCGCTCGGCTGGCAGGACGCGTTGCGCGATCACAAGATTCGCGTCGAGGTCGATCACGGCTGCGTGACGCTCGATGGCGAAGTGGATCACGCGTTCCAGAGCCGTGCGGCGGAAGCGATGGTGAGCCGGATGATCGGCGTCGTCGGCGTGGCGAACCGCATCCAGGTGCGTGCCGACCATACGGTGCCGGACGTCGGCGCGCGGATCGCCGAAGCGCTTGCGCGACGCGCACAGCGCGAATCCGCGGGGATTTCGATCGACGCGGCCGACGGCATCGTCACATTGACGGGCACGGTCGCGTCGCTGGCGGAAAGGCGTGCCGCGTGCGGCGCGGCAGGGTCGGTCAGGGGTGTTCGCGAAGTCGTCGACCGGCTCACCGTTGCCTGACCGGCTTGCTTGTACTGCCCACTACAGGGAGAAACAGCGATGAACCGTTCAAATTCCGGCCCCGGTCGAAACCACCTGCGCCGCGACCAGCGCATGCAGCCGCATACGAAGGACAGTTATCGCGATCCGAAGCGGCCGAAGGGCGACAGGATCTGCGAAGGCTGCGGCGCCGTCTGCGACGAGGGCCGCTGGACCTGGTACGCGACCCCGCTCGACCGGCGGCAGCTCGAATGCCCGGCCTGCAAGCGCATGCGGGAAAACGCACCGGCGGGCGAACTGGTGCTGCATGGCGATTACCTGCGCGCGCACCGGTCGGCGATCCTCGAACTGCTCGAGCATCAGGCCGATCTGGAGACGAGCGAACATGCGCTCGAACGCATCATGGAAATCGAGAAATCCCGCGATACGCTCGTCATCCGGACGACGGGCGTGCATATGGTGCGGCGCCTGGGCGAAGCATTGCTGCATGCGCATCACGGCAATCTCGCGCTCAACTATCGCGACAGCGAGGACATGCTGCGCGCGCAATGGACACGTGACGATGCGTGACCGGGCCTGCGCCCGTCGTGCAGGCCAGACGCCATGAAGAAAACATTCGACTACTCCGCGCTGCTGATCCCGATCGCCTTCGGCGTACTGATTGCGGTTCAATTGCTGATGCGTCAGCCGGCGACGACGTCGATTTCGTACAGCGACTTTCACCGCCTGGTCGACGCGCGGCTCGTCGACGATCTGGAGATCGGTCAGTCGTCGATCTCGGGCGCACTGCACATGCCCGAAGCCGTCCCGATGCTGCCGGCTTCCGACGCGATTGCCGTGAAAAAGGCCGGACCGCCGTGGCGCTTCACGACGAGCCGGGTAGCCGACGACCGCCTGGTCGCCACGCTGACGGCCGCCGGCATCCGCTATCGCGGGATGCCGGATTCGAGCTGGGTCGAGACGCTTGCAACGTGGGCGTTGCCGGTGATCGCCTTCGTGCTGGTGTGGAACGTCATGATGCGAAGGCCGGGCGGGATAAGGGACCTGAGCGGCATGGGAAAAAGCCAGGCCCGCGTCTATGTGCAGCAGGAAACCGGCATCACGTTCAGCGACATTGCGGGCATCGACGAGGCGAAGGCCGAGTTGCAGCAGATCGTCGCGTTCCTGCGCGAGCCCGAACGCTACCAGCGGCTCGGCGGCAAGATTCCGAAGGGCGTGCTGATCGTCGGCGCGCCCGGCACCGGCAAGACGCTGCTCGCGCGCGCGGTCGCCGGTGAGGCGGCCGTGCCGTTCTTCTCGATCAGCGGCTCGGCATTCGTCGAGATGTTCGTCGGCGTCGGCGCGGCGCGCGTGCGCGATCTGTTCCAACAGGCGCAGCAAAAGGCGCCATGCATCGTGTTCATCGACGAACTCGATGCGCTCGGCAAGGCGCGCGGCGTCGGCTTGATGTCCGGCAACGACGAGCGCGAGCAGACGCTGAACCAGTTGCTCGTCGAAATGGACGGCTTTCAGGCGAATTCCGGCGTGATCATCATGGCGGCGACCAACCGGCCGGAGATCCTGGATCCCGCGCTGCTGCGCCCCGGACGTTTCGACCGGCACATCGCGATCGACCGGCCGGACCTGAACGGGCGCAAGCAGATTCTGGCCGTGCACACGAAGCGCGTGACGCTTGCCCCCGAAGTCGATCTGGCCGAGCTGGCATCGCGCACGCCGGGATTTGTCGGTGCCGATCTAGCGAACGTGGTCAACGAGGCCGCGCTGCATGCGGCCGAACTCGGCAAACCCGCGATCGGGATGGCCGACTTCGACGAGGCGATCGATCGCGCGATGACGGGCATGGAGCGCAAGAGCCGCGTGATGAACGAGCAGGAGAAGCGGACCATCGCGTACCACGAATCGGGCCACGCCCTCGTCGCGCAAAGCCGCGCGCACTGCGATCCGGTGAAGAAGGTGTCGATCATCCCGCGCGGCATCGCGGCACTCGGCTATACGCAGCAGGTGCCGACCGAGGATCGCTACGTGCTGCGCAGAAGCGAATTGCTCGACCGGCTCGACGTATTGCTCGGCGGGCGGGTGGCCGAGGAAATCGCGTTCGGCGATGTGTCGACCGGCGCGCAGAACGATCTCGAACGGGCGACCGCGCTCGCCCGGCATATGGTCATGCAGTACGGGATGAGCGACAAGATCGGCCTGTCGACGTTCGACGACGCAGCATCGCAGGGCCGGATGCCCGGCGCATGGACGCCGGGCGACGGCCGTTGCAGCGAACACACGGCGCAACTGATCGACGAAGAGGTGCGCGCGCTGCTCGAGGGCTCGCATGAGCGGGTCGCGGCAACGCTCGGTGAGCACCGCGAGGCGCTCGAACGGATTGCCCGGTGCTTGCTGCTGCACGAGTCGATCGATCACGACATGCTGGTGGCGCTCATTGCGGGGCCGGACGATGCCGACGAGCCGGGCCGGCCCGCGGAAGCAGAATCGGCGACGACAACGGGCGCTTCCGTCTGAACGGTTGCCCGCTTCGTGCCGAACTGCCGAACGCTTCCGGCCGGCAATCGTGTCGTTCAGCAGTTGCTACAGACGGCGCCGTCGCGCTGTTGCGCCGCGTCATCGGTGACGACCGACGCGAGCTTCGGATCGGGCCGGAACACCGTGATCCCCTTGAGCCGCTCGCGCCACGCCAGAAAGAACAGTTCGTCGACCTGGGAAAGCGAACACTGGCCACGCATCGTCACGGTCTTCGAGATGCCGGCATCGACGCAGGGCTGCAGCGCGGCGAGCATCGCGACATGATCGGCCGGCGCGATATCCGCCGCGGTGACGAAATAGTCAGGCAGCCGGGCATTGTCGCCATGCAGTTCGCGAAACAGCCGGTGAGCGTGATTCTCGACACGAAACGGACGGACGCGTCCGTCTGCGGTGCGCACCATGCGACGCTGAATCCAGCCCGTGGCCGGTTCGATCCCGTTCGAACAGTTGTCGCAAAACGCGAGACTCACGCTGCCGGCCGGCGCGAACGACAGCAGATGGCTGTTGCGCAGCCCGTGCCGTGCGATCGCGTGATGCACCTTCAGCGGCAGGAGCATGCGGTTCGCGGGGCCGGCCAGATAGGCGGCCGGATCGTAGGCCGGAAACGCGCCGCGCTCCGCGGCAAGCGCGGCCGATGCGGCAAACGCATGCTCGCGCATCGTCAGCACGATGCCGCGCGCAAACGCGCGCGCTTCGGCGCTGTCATAGCGCAGCCGCAGCATCGTCAGCGCATCGCCAAGCCCCGTTACGCCGACACCGATGCGCCGCGTCCGGCATGCCTCGCGCTCGTGTGCGGCTAGCGGCCAAGCGGTCAGGTCGAGCACATTGTCGAGCATGCGTACCTGGATACGCACCGCGTCGGCGAGCGTCGCGAAGTCGAAGCGCGGCTTGCCGTCTACACCGAACGGGTGGTGAACGAAGCGCGACAGGTCGATCGGCCCGAGCACACAGCTGCCATAGGACGGCAGCGGCTGCTCGCCGCACGGGTTGGTTGCGTCGATCCGCTCGTGTTCGCGCAGCGGGTTCGCATCGCGGATCGTATCGAGGAACAGCAGCCCGGGCTCGGCGCTGTCGCGCGCGGCGTTGACGATCTCATGCCACAGCGTACGGGCCGGAACCGTCGCGTAAAGGTGACGCCCGTCCGGCTGCCGGGACGGTGTGTCGGACGCGCAATAGCGCGGCGCATGATGGACGAGCGCCCACGGCCGGTCGTACGCGACCGCCTCCATGAACGCGTCCGTGATGCCGACCGACAGATTGAACGTCGGCCAGCGCGATCGTCCGCGCTTGGCCGTGACGAACGCGACCAGGTCCGGGTGATCGCATCGCAGCACACCCATTTGTGCGCCCCGGCGCGGGCCGGTGAACGGCAGCGCACGGCACATCGCATCGAAGCGGTCGATCGCCGCGCATGCGCCTTGTTCGGATGAGAGACGTCGTTGGTACGCGTCCGCGGGAGGCACCGGCGAGAAGTCGTAGCCGATCCCGCCCCCCATCAGCAGCGTGTGCCGTGCGTCGTCGAGCGCGCGCGCGAGCGCTGTGTCGACGGCCTGCACGGGCAGATCGGCCGGAACCTCGAGTGGATGAACGAAGCAGTTGACCATCGTTCCGCCCGTCTGCGCGCCTGCATTCGCGAGGATGCGGCCGGCGCCGATCGCCCCGCGCATCAAATTCAGAAAGAACGCGCGCTCGGCCTGCATGCGCATGTCCGCCGGCTCGGCGAGCGACAGCGCATGGGCGACGCGCCGGAATACGGCCGCGTGCGACGTTTCGCCGGGCTGCGCATAGCGTTCGGCGAACACGGTGGTGCAAAGCGACTGCTCGTCCATGGCGAGGCTCCGCGACGGCGAATGATTCACTGTAAGGGCCTGCCGGCACGCGTCGTTGATCGAGCGCAATCCGGCGCCTTTGCGGCATTGCTTGACCGCCGTCAACGCCGCACCCGCGGTGGAACGTAAGGTGGCGCAAGGGCCGGCAGGCGTCGGTTGCCGGCAATCGTCACGCCGGTGCCGGTCGCGCAAGCCGGCGGATCGAGCCCTTTATCGACTACGCCCCATGACCGATATCGTTACCGTCACATTGAACCCTGCCGTCGATGTCGCGACGTCGGTCGAGCACATCGTCGATACGCACAAGCTGCGCTGCGCGCGGCCGAGGCGCGACCCGGGCGGTGGCGGGATCAACGTCGCACGAACCATTCACCGGCTCGGCGGCGACTGCGTCGCGCTGTACCTGGCAGGCGGGCCGACCGGTGACGTATTGACGCTGCTGCTCGAAGCCGAACGTCTGCCGATCGTGCGATTCCGGATCGCCGGCGAGACACGCGAAAACTTTTGCGTGACCGAGACCGCGACAGGACGCGAATACCGTTTCCTGACGCCGGGACCGTCGATCACGGAAGCCGAGTGGCGGGACTGCGCGGCCCGCATCGAGGCCATGCAACCCGCGCCGCGCTATCTCGTGTTGAGCGGCAGCTTGCCGCCCGGCGCGCCGGACGACCTGTATGCAAGGCTCGCGCGGACGGCGAAAGCAAACGGCAGCCGGGTGGTCGTCGATGCGGCGGGCCCGGCGCTGCGAGCAGCGCTCGAGGCCGGCATCCATCTCGTGAAGCCCAGTCTCGGTGAACTGAGCGCGCTGGCCGGCGAACCGCTCGACGAAGCGTCGGCATGCCGGAAAGCGAGCGAACTCGTGGCGCAAGGGCAAGCCGAAATCGTCGCGTTGACGCTCGGTGCTCGCGGAGCATGGGTTGTCACGCGCGATCGAACCCTGCGCCTGCATGGCAGGCCGGCAACGGTATGCAGCACGGTAGGGGCCGGTGACAGTTTCGTCGGCGGCATGGTGTGGGCGTTGGCGCGCGGCGTGCCTTTCGACGATGCGTGCCGCTATGCGCTGGCGGCATCGGCTGCTTCGGTCGAGCATCCCGGCACGGCACTTTGCACGCGCGACGATGTCGAGCGGATTCATGCCGAACTGGTTGCCGAAACAATCTGACGCGGATGCCGCCGGACACGTGCGCGATGTCGTCGCCGTGCGAACGGTTGTTGACCTGGCTCAGCGAGCGCGCGGCGCGATCGGGAAGAATAGGGCAGCGATTCCCCGAGGTGCGCCATGGTCTTACGCTTGATCGTCTGTCTGTTCGTTCTGTCGTGCGTGCTGCCGGCTGCGTCGGCCGACGCCGTCGTGCCGGCGCCGCAACGCGTGCTGATTCTCGTCTATCACCGGTTTGCAGCGGAGCGCCTGGATTCGATGACGGTACGTACCGAGACATTCCGCAACCAGTTGCATGCGATCGAGGCAAGCGGCTATCGCATCGTGCCGCTCGCCGACGTGGTGCGCTGGCATGGCGGCCAGACGGATGCGGTGCCGGCGCGGGCGGTCGCGATCACCGTCGACGACGGTCACCGTTCCGTCTACGAGATACTGCGCCCGTTGCTGGCGCGGCACCCGGTACCGGTCACGCTGTTCATCTATCCGTCGGCAATCTCGAACGCCAGCTACGCGATGACGTGGGAACAGCTGCGCGCGCTTGGCGGATCCGGCGGAGTCGACATCGAGTCCCATACGTACTGGCATCCGAATTTTCACACCGAGCGCGCCCGGCGCACCGCGGAGGACTACCGGCGCTTCGTGTCCGTCCAGTTGAGCCGCTCCCGCGAACGGCTCGAGTCCGAAACCGGCAAGCCGATCCGGTTGCTGGCCTGGCCATTCGGCGTCCACGATGAAGAAACCGACCAACAGGCCGTTCGCGAAGGTTATGTCGCCGCCTTCACGCTCGATGCGCGTCCCGTTCGGCTCACGGACCCGGCAATGGCACTGCCGCGCTATCTGATGACGGATACATGCGACGCACGATGCATGAACGGATTGCTGCAAACCGCCGGAGGAAGCCATGATTGACCGCCTGATCGCCTGCCTCCTGCTGTCGCTCGCCGGTTTCGCCGCGCAGGCGGCACCGGTGACGATCACGGTCGTCGATGCCACGAACGGGCGCCCGCTGGCCGGTGCGATCGGCTACGCGTCCGGCGTGAGCCGAACCGCGGATGGCGACGGAGCGTTTTCACTGGAGGTCGACACGACCGGTACACGCTTGAGCGTGCGTGCGCCGGGCTACGCACGAACCGAAGTCGAACTGACGGCGGCCGGGATCACGCATACGATTCGCATGACACCCGTGCGTCCGAAAGCGGTCTACCTGTCCGCCTACGGTATCGCGGACCGTACGTTGCGCGACGCGGCGCTCGCGCTGCAGGGCCGCACGGCCGTCAACGCGTTCGTGATCGACGTGAAGGGCGATCGCGGAATGACCCCTTATCGCAGCGCGGCACGCGAAGCGATCGGCGCGGCAAGCGATCCGGCACCGCGCGTCCCCGACCTGGCGGGTCTGATCCGCACGTTTCATGCGCGCGGGTTGTACTTGATCGCTCGCATCGTCGTGTTCAAGGACGATCCGCTCGCGGCCGCCCGCCCGGACTGGGCGGTGCGCGATACGACCGGCGGGATCTGGCGCGATCGCGAGCATTTGCGATGGATCGATCCGACCGTGCAGGCGGCATGGGCACACAACTTCGACGTCGCGGAAGAGGCGGCGAAGCTGGGTTTCGACGAGATCCAGTTCGACTACCTGCGTTTTCCCGATGCGAACGACCTGCGCTTCAGCGAGCCCAATACGGAAGCGAACCGCGTGGCCGCGATCACGGGATTCCTGGCGGGGGCGCGCGAGCGGCTGCGGCCGTACAACGTTTATGTGTCGGCCGACATCTTCGGCTACGTGTGCTGGAACGAGGACGACACGCACATCGGGCAACGGCTCGGCGCATTGGGCGGGGTGGTCGACTACATTTCGCCGATGCTGTACCCGTCGGGCTTTACGTGGGGCTTGCCCGGCTGCCGCAAACCTACCGATCATCCGGGCGAGATCGTCGAACGTTCGCTCACCGAAGCGATGCACCGCACGGGGCTCGCCGGCGTGCGCTTTCGGCCCTGGCTGCAGGCGTTTCGCGACTACGCGTTCGACCACCGGGAATTCGATGCGGATGAGATTCGCGCGCAGGTCGACGCCGCCGATACGGCCGGCACGGACGGATGGATGCTGTGGAATCCGCGCAATCGTTACGATCCCGCTGCGCTGCCGCGCTGACCGGCGCGCTGCTGCTCGCGCTGGCACCCGTGTGCGCGCGGGCGGAAGCAGGCCCAGCCGCGGCGCTACCGCCGGCCGCCGCGATCGACGCAGCCATTGCCGCCGAGATCGCCGATCGCCATCTTGCCGGCGCGGTCGTCGTGACGGGCGATGCGGATGGCGTGCGCGTCAGCGTGGCCCGCGGCCTGCGCGTAGCGGGCACGGCCGCCGAGGCGATGACGGCCGATACCATTTTCGATCTCGCGTCGCTGACGAAACCCGTGGCGACGGCCGTCGCCGTCATGCAGCTCGCGGAGCGCGGGCAGCTCGATCTCGACACGCCGGCCGCACACTACTGGCCCGCGTTCGCCGCGCGCGGCAAGGCGGACATCACGGTTCGACAGTTGCTCGCGCATATGTCCGGGCTGCCGCCCGGCGTGTCGTCGTCTCGCGCGCTGCGCAGCCGCGCGGCGGTGCTGGCCGACATCGTTGCGATGGCGCCCGATGCGCGGCCCGGCACGCGCGTACGGTACAGCGACGTCAACTACGTGGCGCTCGGCGAGATCGTCGAGCGCGTGTCGCGACGGCCGCTCGGCGCGTGGTGCGCGATGCACATATTCGCGCCGCTCGGCATGGCGAGCACGGCGTTTCGGCCGCCCGCGTCGTTGCTGGCGCACGTCGCGCCCACGGTCGTCCGGGATGGCCGCCTGCTCAGGGGCCGGGTGCACGACCCGATCGCCGCCGCGATGGGCGGCGTGGCGGGCAACGCGGGCCTGTTCGCGAGCGCGGACGATCTCGCGCGCTTCGCACGCATGCTGCTGAACGGCGGAACACTCGGCTCGGCACGCGTGCTGAGCCGCGCCAGCATCACGACGCTCGAGACGCCGGCCACGCTCGATGCCGACGGCGCCCCGCGCACGACCGGCTGGGCGGTCGCGGCGCCGCTCGTCGCGAACCGCTACCGGCTGCCCGCGGTCGGCGCGCTGCAGCATCTCGGCTACACGGGCACCGCCCTCTGGATCGATCCGGTGACACGCCGCTTCGCGGTCGTGCTGACGAGCCGGCTGTATCCCGATGAAACCGGCACCGCCGCACCGTTGCGCGAGCAGGTGCTCGGCATCGTATCGAGCGGGGCGGGGCCTTTGACGTTGCCGCAGATCGCCACGCGCGCATCCGCGATGGCCGCGGCCGTCGCCCGTAGCGGCCGGCTGCCGGCATCGCACGGACCGGTGCTGGCCGGCATCGACGTGCTTGCGGCGAACGGGTTCGCGGCCGTGGCCGGCAAGCGCATTGCGCTGATCACGAATCGCAGCGGCTTCGACCGGTTCGGCACGCGCACCGCCGACCTGCTCGCGCACGCGCCGGGCGCACGGCTCGTTGCGCTGTTCGCGCCCGAGCACGGGCTCGGCACCGACATCGACGAAACGTTCGGCGACACGATCGATGCCGCGACCGGCGTGACGGTTCACAGCCTCTACGGCAACCACCGCCGGATCGCCCCCGAGTTGCTCGCCGACGCCGATGTGCTGGTGATCGACCTGCAGGATGCCGGCGTACGCTTCTTCACTTACCTGGCCACGCTTGGTTATGCGCTCGAGGCGGCGGCTGCCGCGCATCGTCCGGTGCTCGTGCTGGACCGTCCGAATCCGCTGGGCGCGGATGTCGTCGGCGGCCCGGTGGCGGACCCGGGGCCGCGCACGTTCACCGGTTATTACCCGCTGCCGCTTCAGCACGGGATGACGATCGGCGAACTCGCGCGCCTGTTCAATGACCGCCTGCGAATCGGCGCCGCGCTTACCGTGGTGCCGATGGCGCACTACGCGCGCGCGATGCGCTTCGACGCCACCGGGCTGGGCTGGGTGCCGCCGTCGCCGAACCTGCGCGATGCCGGCGCGCTGTCGCTGTATCCCGAGACGGGGCTCGTCGAAGGTGCGGCGCTCAGTGTCGGGCGCGGCACCGCGACGCCGTTCGGCGTGGTCGGTGCGCCGTGGATCGACGGCCGTGCGCTCGCCGACGATCTTCGCGCGATGCGGCTCGGCGCGACCTTCGCGCCGGTTCGCTTCGTGCCGGCGGAAGGGCCCTATCGCGGCGTGCCGTGCGAGGGGGTGCGCATTGCGCGACTGCCCGGCGCGGCAAAACCCGGCGAAATCGGGCTTGCGCTCGCGCTCGTTTTGCACCGTCGGTATCCCGAACTGTTCCGGATCGACGCGATTCGCGCGTCGGTCGGTTCGAGCGAGGTAGCCGACATGCTCGAAGCGGGGCGGCCGCTCGACGACATCAAACGGGTCGTCGACACGCAGGCGGCGGCGTTCGCGCAAGCGCGCGCGGCGTTTCTGCTGTACTGAATCCGCCGTGCCGGCGCGGCGCGCGGCCGCGCCGTTTGATACGCGTCGACGTAGGCTGAACGGGGTATGCTCTCGCATTCGGCAAGTGCATTCAGCCGAGTGTCCGGATCGCGTGCGGTCGGCAATCCGAGGCGCTGCGCCAGGATCCGTCGCATGCTGCCCGCTTTCGTAAGACAACATCTCGATTCGTACAACAAATTTTATCGGCGATGACATGCGGAACGGCTCGCCGGAAGGGCCGCACGATCAACATGAGTAGGTTCCTGCGAAGGTGCTTGGGTGCATCCGGATCACAGTCGATCGATTGCTGACATGCATCAAGCGCGATTGGCCGACAAGCGCGAACATGGAGCGTTGCGCGTGTCGGTCAAGATCGACATCGTTTCACACTGACCTGCGTCAATTCTTGCCGGCGGTCCTGCGCCTACCGTTGTTTTACCGGATGCGAAAAGGAACCAACGATCCTGAAGACGCACGGTGAACCGAAGAAGGGCGTCGAGCGTGATTTCGCGTGGGATCCATCGATCGATGCAGTCCGATATCGCCGGGCGCTGATCCGCCGCGCGGCGGAACAGGCGGGACACGTCGGCATCACCGTTCAGGATGGCTGCGTGACGTCGACCGCGGGCGTGGCTTCGCTGCGCGAACGGCGGCTTGCGATCGATGCCGGCTGGTCGGCGCCAGGCATGCACGAAGTTGTCGGTCAGCTGTCTGTCACCTGATCGGTTCGGAGCAGGATAGACGTTGATCGACGGTCAAGGATGTCCGAACCGCGGTGACGATTTGCGTCGCCGGGGACAACCAGGAGATGACATGAACGCTGCGATGCTCTGCACTCGCGATGTCTCCACGTGTTTCGCAACGATCACGGTCGTCGAGGCAGCCGAACGGATGCGCGATGCGCACGCTGGCGATCTGGTCGTGGTGCGTGAACGGGAAGGGCACCTTCTGCCGGTCGGCATGGTGACCGACCGCGACATCGTGCTCGCAGTCGTGAGCCCGGGCGCGGAGGCGGGCGCGCTGTTCGTCGGCGACATCATGTCGGAACCCGTCGCGATCGCAAACGGCGACGAAGATGTCTGGCTGCTCGCAAAGCGCATGCGGCAGCATGGCATACGGCGGCTTCCGGTCGTCGGCGACGACGGCCAACTGGTCGGCATCGTCACGCTCGACGATCTGTTGCGTGCCGCCGCGGCGTTGCTCGACGAGTTGCGTCTCGTCGCGGCACGTCAGCCGTATTTCGAGGAGAAGCAGCGTGGGTAGCGCGCCCCGGCGCGCTCTCCGCTTTCCGATGCCGCGCCGCTGGCTTGCCGGCATCGGTCTTTGCGTACTGCTATCGAGTGCCGCTACGTGGATCGGCGCGATTTACGACCACCCGATCAGCGCGGCAATCGTCGACGGAATGAATACGGCGGAATGCGCGGCCGTGGGACAGCTGCGGGCAGGATCATTGCTGACTTCTCCGATACCCGAGCACGACGTATGCATGCCGCTTTTCGTTTATCGCGCGTCGTATGCGGACGCAGCGAGCAACGTGGTGTCGTATCGCGCATGGATACTGGAGCAGCGCGTCGCCGAATTCTGGCGACTGATCGGATATGTGTTGCTGCTATCTGCATCAATCTCGGCCATCGTCGCGGTCTCGACGCTGATCGTCCGTCGGCTGAAATGAGGAAATCTCGGACGTTCACGTTCTGACGGCCGCTCGGCGGCGGTCGCCCGTCACCGCGCGATAGGCGGATGGAGCCGCGCGCTCACGGCTACCAGCAACACGAGCGCACCGGCGAGCACGAACGGCCGGGATTTCCATCGCTTCGCGGATCGACCTCGGTCAAGAGAGACTCAGCGTACGTGCCGCCGGACCCCCTTGATCTCGCGCAATTCTTGCACCGGACGGCGATCTATGCTGAATTGTGCAGGCATGGCCGCTCGCAATGGGGCGGCGTGCCGACATCCCGCGCGGGGGCGGCTGAACGAAGGCTGCACGATCGCGCACGGGCGACATGAAAGGATGCATGATGGCCAGATCCTTGCCCGACACGGGCGGTGATGACGTGCTGCTCGCGGATTTGTACGAACTGACGATGATGCAGGCCGGCTTCGATGCGGGAATGAACGAAGTGGCCAGCTTCGAATTTTTCGTGCGCGCGCTGCCACGGTCGCGCGGTTTCCTGATGGTGGCGGGGCTGGAACCCGTGCTCGACTATCTGGAGGGGGTGCGCTTCGGCACGCCTGGCATCGAGCGGCTGGCCGCAACCGGGCGCTTCCGCGCGAATTTCCTTGCATCGCTCGCCGACTTTCGCTTCACCGGCACGGTCGATGCGATGCCGGAAGGCACGGTGTTCTTCGCCGACGAACCGATCCTGCGCATCACGGCGCCGTTTCGCGAGGCGCAGTTCGTCGAAAGCCGCGTAATGAACCTGCTCCACTACGCGACGCTGGTCGCCAGCAAGGCTGCGCGCGCCACACTCGTCGCGCATGGCAGATTGCTCGTCGACTTCGGCCTGCGGCGCGCGCATGGCGCGGAAGCGGCCATGCTGTCCGCGCGATCCAGCTATCTGGCGGGATTCTCCGGGACGGCGACGCTACTTGCCGGCTTGCGCTACGGTATTCCCACTTACGGCACGATGGCGCATTCGTTCGTCCAGGCGCATGACGACGAATCGCTGGCATTCGAGCACTTTGCGAGATCCCAGCCGGATAACGCGTTGCTGCTGATCGACACGTACGATACCGCGCACGCGGCGCACAAGGTGGTCGAACTTGCGCGCCGGCTGGCGCCCGAGCGCCTGCGCATCAAGGGCGTGCGGATCGACAGCGGCGACCTGGCTGCCCATGCGCGCAGCGTTCGGACGATTCTCGACCAGGGCGGGCTGACCGACGCGATCATCTTCGCGAGTGGCGATCTCGACGAGTACCGGCTGCAGGATCTCGTTCACCAGCATGCACCGATCGACGGCTTCGGGATTGGCACGCGGATGAGCACGTCGGCGGATGCACCGTATCTCGACTGCGCATACAAGCTCGTCGAGTATGCGGGCGCGCCGCGCTGCAAGCACGCCGAAGGCAAGGCGTCCCGGCCCGGCCGCAAGCAGGTGTTCCGGCGGTACGGCCCGGATGCCCGGATTGCCGGCGACTGCCTCGGTCTCGATGGCGAGCGCATCGAAGGGGCACCGCTGCTGGCGCCGGTCATGATGGGCGGAGCGCGGTGTGCGGCGGTCGCGCTCGACGCGAGCCGTATGCATGCGCTGCGTGAGCTGTCGACGTTGCCGGAGCCGTTGCGCGCACTGGAGCCTGTCATGACGCTGCAGCCGTCGATTTCCCCGGCGCTGGCGGCCCTCGTCGCGCGGCTGGGCACGGCGCCGGACGGGCACGCCGGGCAGCAAGCCGCATGAACGACGCCCACGCCCCGATCCATCGCTCAATTGCGCTGAAGGAAGAGGGGGCCGCCGCGATGGATGCGCGAAATGGCCTCGGCGAAAAGTGGCGCGCTGTCGAGTATCGCGAGTTGCCGAAGGCGCGGCAGGAGGCGAGGGCGAACAGACTGAACGGGCTATGTGCCATGGTGCAAGCTCGTCGATTCGTGCGGCCATCCGGCGTCATGTCCGATGACCCGCTTTGACGTATTCAACGGCGACGCGGACGGCATCTGCGCGCTTCAGCAGCTTCGCCTCGCGACACCGGACGAGTCGGTGCTCGTGACGGGCCCGAAGCGCGACATCGCATTGCTTGCGCGCGTGCCGGCCATGCGAGGCGATGCGGTCACCGTTCTCGACGTGTCGCTCGACGTGAACCGCGAGGCGCTCGACATGCTGCTCTCGCGCGGCGTCGAGGTCGATTATTTCGATCACCACCTGCCCGGCGACGTGCCGGAGCATCCACTCCTTCGCGCGCATATCGATACCGCGCCGGACCTCTGCACGAGCGTGATCGTCGACCGATACCTGGCGGGCCGGCAACGCCTCTGGGCGGTGGTCGGGGCATACGGCGACAACCTCGTCCACGTCGCCGGCCGGCTCGCCGCCGATTGCGGCCTCACGGACGCCGATGCGAACCGGTTGCAGGCGCTCGGCGAAGCCGTCAACTACAACGGCTACGGTGATTCTCCCGACGACCTGTTCATGGCACCGCTCGCCGTCTACCTGACCCTTCGGCCGTATGCGAACCCGCTCGATTTCGCGATGTCGCCGCTGGCGCGCCGGCTCGACGCCAATCGGCAGCGCGATATCGTGCGTGCGGAACGGCAGCGCGCCGCCATCGTGCTGCCGGGGGCCGACGTCTATATCCTTCCCGATGCCCGTTGGGCGCGCCGGGTGCGCGGCGTCTTCGCCAACCGCCTCGCACGCAGCGCGCCGATGCGAGCCCACGCGGTGCTGACGTGTGCATCGGGCGGCGGGTATACCGTCAGCGTTCGTGCGCCGATCGCCGCGCCGTGCGGCGCCGACCGCCTCTGCCGCGCATTTCCGGACGGCGGCGGACGGGAAGGGGCCGCCGGCATCAACCGGCTCGCGCCCGATCGGCTCGACGCGTTCGTCGATGCGCTCGCGAAGGCGTATTCCGGTGGGTGAGGTGACGGGGGGCCTCGAACCACCGATGATCGCTGCCGTCGATCTGGATCAGTTCGCCCGGACACGCCCGGCGCGCTCGCGGCTGGTAGACCTTGGGTGGTCGTTTCCGGCGCGGAATCCAAAGCCCAGCGTCTGTCATCAGCTTCCTGACCGTCTCCTTGGCCAGCCGAATGTCGTGGCATTTCCTGAGCTTCTCGCAGGCCAGCGTCGGTCCGAAATCGGCGTAGCGATCACGGATGATCGTCAGCGCTCGCCGAGCCACTTCCTCGTCCAATCGCCGGTTCCCCGAACGACCACGCTTGCGCGACGTTAGTCCAGCCGCGCCAGATTCCCGGTACCGAATCACCAGCCGTTCGATCTGCCGGACCGTTAGGCCCAGTCGTTCGGCCGCGCGGCCAGGCCTCAGGCCCAAATCCACTACAGCCTGGATTACCTTCAGACGATCGAGTTCTCGCATGTT
>NZ_JAOTQT010000047.1:0-22432 GCF_025685725.1 Burkholderia sp. BKH01
GAGCGCAACCTTGCCAAGGTTGAGGTCGCGAGTTCGAGACTCGTCTCCCGCTCCAAGTAATGGGGAAGCCACGCTTCCCTTTTTATTTGATGGACTTGTGGTCCTCGAATAAAAAATCTGTCGCTTGGCCTTCACGGCATCCGGACAGTCCGCTTTTGGCGCGATAGCAAAGCGGTTATGCAGCGGCCTGCAAAGCCGTTTAGGCCGGTTCGACTCCGGCTCGCGCCTCCAGGTAGGAAGAGAAAAAGCCCCGCTTCGGCGGGGCTTTTCTTTTTTCTGCGCGGCTTCGCGGCCGTTGCGGATGCAACGGCATGCAGGCGATCAGCCATCCACCGGCTGCGCCGGCGTGTCGAGCTTCAGCTGATAGAACGCCGCATCGAGCCAGCGGCCGAACTTGAATCCCGCTTCCGTGATCGTGCCCGAGTGCACGAAGCCCAGTTTCGTATGCAGTGCGATGCTCCCGGCATTGGTCGCATCGATGCAGCCGACCAGCACATGCACCTGCGCTTCGCGCGCACGCCGGACCACTTCGCGCAGCAGCAGCTCGCCGAGCCCGCGGCCGCGCTGGTCGCGGTGCACGTAGACGCTGTGTTCCACCGTGTACTTGTACGCGGGGAACGCGCGGAACGTGCCCCAGCTCGCGAAGCCGAGCAGCGTGCCCGACGCGTCCACCGCGCCGACGACCGGAAAACCACCCGCACGCTTCGTGGCAAACCACGTGACCATCGCTTCCGGCGGCCGCGGCTGGTAGTCGTACAGCGCGGTCGAGTTGGCGATCGCGTCGTTCAGGATCTCGAGGATGGCCGCTGCGTGCTCGGCCTCGGTGCAATCGATCAGGCGCACGTCGTCGCGCTGTTTCGGGGAATTCATAACGGCTCCGGTAGGTATTGAACGGGTCGCGCACACGGCGCGTGCATCGCATGACGGGGCGGCGCGCGCATCACGCGCTCCGCGTGCCGGCCGCGGACGCGTCGCAGATCACGACGACGTAACGCGCGGCATGCGACGACGGATTGCTGAAGATCAGCGGCTGATCGAGCCGCATGGCCAGGCAGTCGCCTTCGTGAAGTTCGTGCAGCTCGCCGCCGAACGTGACGTCGACGCGGCCGCTGATGATCCACACCTGCTGATGCAGCGCGCTTTCGCGTCCGCCGCTGTCGTACGCGACGCGCGCGCCGGGCGGGAAATCGACCTCGACGAGCTGGATCGGCGACGGCCAGCCGGGCGGGGACAGGTTGCGCCGCACATAGCCGGACGCCGGATCGCGCCATTCGGTCTGTTGCGCGCGCCGTGCCAGCGGCTGCGCGGGCGTGTCGTCGCGGTCGCCGTCGAACAGCCCGGCCAGCGACACGCCGAGACCGGCCGCGAGCTTGTCGAGCACGACGGCCGTCGGGCTGGCCGACGCGCGTTCGATGAGCGAGATCATCGAACGGCTGACGCCGGAGCGCGCGGCCAGCGCATCGAGCGTGTAGCCTCGAGCAGTACGCAGGTTGCGCACGCGTCGTGCGATGCGCTCGTTGATGCCGGTGTCGTCGGGAGGGATGGTTACTGATTCTTGCATGATGGATTTATTTTCTAGCAAGCTGGAATTCGATGTCAACGACATTCACGGCGGCCGGGCGATGGCTCGACGGAATCCGCACGGCTTGCCCAACAGTCACGCGCAGCGTAATATACGAATCGACTACGTTTCGTTTAATTGGGGATATATGGGCATCATCAAGATTTCCGAGCACATGCATGAACGGCTGCGCTCGACCAGCACGGCGCTGAGCCGTTCGATCAACGCGCAGGCCGAACACTGGCTGCGCGTCGGCATGCTGGCGGAACTCAATCCAGCGCTGTCCTATGGCGACATTTGCCGGATGCTGATCGAGGCCGAAGCACGGGGCGGTGATGTGGCGCAGGCGGAGCCGGTCGCGCATGGCATCGAGCAGGTGGCGTAATGGCGAAGCGCGAAATCCCGATCCGCGGCAATGCGGAAATCGCCAAGTCGCGCGAGGCCGCGAAGCTCGCGTCGCAGGTGCTGACGATGATCACCGAGCATGTGGAGCCCGGCGTCTCCACCGACGAACTGGACGCGCGCTGCCGCGAATACATCGTCGACGTGCTCGGCGCGATACCGGCGAACATCGGCTACCACGGCTATCCGAAGACCCTGTGCGCGTCGGTCAACCATGTGGTCTGTCACGGCATTCCGTCGTCACGCCCGATGCGCGACGGCGACATCGTGAACCTCGACATCGCGGTGATCAAGGACGGCTGGTACGGCGATACGAGCCGCATGTATTTCGTTGGCGAACCGGGCGAGCTCGCGCGGCGCCTCGTCGCGGCGACCTACGAGGCGATGCACGCGGGCATCCGCGCGGTGCGTCCGGGTGCGACGCTGGGCGATGTCGGTTATGCGATCCAGCAGGTCGCGCATCGCGAAGGGTTCAGCGTAGTCCGCGAGTACTGCGGGCACGGTATCGGCGACGTCTATCACGACGAGCCGCAGGTGCTTCACTACGGCCGTCCGGGCACCGGCGTGCCGCTGCGGCCGGGGATGATCTTCACGATCGAGCCGATGCTCAACGCGGGCAAGCGCGACACGCGCGTGCTGCCGGACGGCTGGACGGTCGTCACGAAGGACCATTCGCTGTCCGCGCAATGGGAGCACATGGTCGTGGTGACGGAAACGGGCTTCGAGGTGCTGACCGACGATGCGAAGCCGCAGGCATTTGCGGCGCTTTCCGGCACGCACGCGGCCTGACGCGAGCAGGGCGCCGCGCACGGCGGTGCGGTGCAATTGATCGGGCCCCGTCGGGGGCCCGTTTCGTTCGAGGTCGCGCGGCGCGATTCACGCACGATTGCGGCGACCGGCCGCGGGATGCTTAACCGCGCGCCTTCTGCCATGCGTGTTCGACGAACACGCGGCACAGCGCTTCCATCCCTTTGCGGTCTTCGTCGTCGAAGCGCGCGGCAACCGGGCTGTCGACGTCCCACACGCCGATCAGCGTGCCGTCGCCGGCCACCAGCGGCACGACGATTTCCGATTCCGATGCCGCATCGCACGCGATATGGCCGGGGAAGTCATGCACGTCGCGCACGACCTGCGTCTCGCGCATCTGCGCGGCCGTGCCGCACACGCCCTTGCCGAGCGCGATCCGCACGCACGCGGGCTTGCCCTGGAACGGCCCGACCACGAGTTCGGCCCCGTCGAAGAAGTAGAAGCCGGCCCAGTTGAGGCGGTCGAGCGAGTGGTAGACGAGCGCGGAGAAATTCGCCGCGTTCGCGGTCAGGTCGCGTTCGGACTCGACGAGCGCGCGCGCTTGTTCGACCAGCGTCGCGTATTGATCGGCCTTGGAGGCGGTGGGGTCGTTGGACAGCGTGAACATGGCGGGAAAACGATAGGGGTTGTGAAAGTGCGCAATGCGCGTACCGCAGTCTACGGCACGCGTGCGCGGTCTGCAGCGCGCGGTTGCGTGTGATGCGTGCGCTCAGTCGGGCTCGAGTTCGGCGAACCGCTCCGCCAGAAAATCGAGCAGCGTCCGCACCGCGGGCAGCAGCCCGCGCCGCGACGCGAATACCGCATGCACGATCTCGCGGCGGGGCGCCCAGTCGGGCAGTACCGTTGTCAGTTCGCCGCGCGCGACCTCGTCACGCACCATCATCGTCGGCAACTGCACGACACCGACGCCTGCGACCGCTGCTGCTCGCAGCGCGAGCATGCCGCCCGTCACGAAGCGCGGCTGGTGATGGATCTCGGCCTGAGCGCCGTCGGGCCCACGCAGCCGCCACACGTGCGCGGACTGCGGCACGCCGTGATCGAGGCTCGGCAGGCGCGCGAGATCGGCGGGAACGGCCGGCACACCATGTTCGCGCAGCAGCGCGGGGCTCGCGACGAGGCACTGGCCGCGCTCGGCCAGCACGCGCAGCGCGAGATCGCTGTCCTCGAGCGGCGGCGGGCGTACGCGGATCGCGACGTCGATCCCTTCGCCGACCACGTCGACGCGCCGGTTGGTCGCTTCCAGATGAATCTCGACGCGCGGGCACTCGGCCATGAACGCGGCGATCATCGCACCGACCAGCGAATCGAGCAGCACGACCGGGCAACTGACGCGCACGATGCCGCGCGGCTCCTCGTGCAGCAGCGCGATCGCCTCGTCGGCGGCATCGGCCTCGACGAGCATCGCGCGGCAATGCGCGTAATAGGTCTGGCCGACGTCCGTGACCGTGAAGCGGCGCGTCGAGCGCTGGATCAGCCGCATCCCGAGCCGCGCCTCGAGCAGCGCGACGCGACGGCTCAGCTTCGATTTAGGCATGTCCAGCGCGCGGCCGGCAGGCGCGAAGCCGCCGTGCTCGACGACCTGCACGAAGTAGTAGAGATCGTTCAGATCCCGCTCTTTATCGTTCATGTAATGGAACGCTGAGTGCGATTTTGGCAGTCTACCGGATCGATCGTTCCACCTCTATATTCATGCTCAGGATGCGAAACACGTGTTTCGCCGCAATTTGGAGAGGGCAATGAAGAAGATCCAGGGTGTGTACAGTGCGCCGCGCGGCCATTGGGTCGGCGACGGTTTCCCGGTGCGTTCGATGTTCAGCTACCAGTCTCACGGCACGCACCTGAGCCCGTTCCTGCTGCTCGACCACGCGGGCCCCACGACGTTCGAGCCGGCTACGGCGCCGCGCGGCGTCGGCCAGCATCCGCACCGCGGGTTCGAAACGGTGACGATCGTCTATGACGGCGAAGTCGCGCACCGCGACTCGACCGGCGCGGGCGGCGTGATCGGCCCGGGCGATGTGCAGTGGATGACGGCCGCGAGCGGGATCCTGCACGAGGAATTCCACTCGGAGGCGTTCACGAAGCGTGGCGGCCCGCTCGAGATGGTGCAGTTATGGGTGAACCTGCCCGCCGCGGACAAGATGGGCGCGCCCGGCTACCAGACGCTGCTGAACGCGGACATCCCCGTGGTCGAATTGCCGGACGGCGCGGGGCGTGCGCGGATCATCGCGGGCGAACTCGACGGGCGGCGCGGCCCGGCCCGCACGCACACGCCGATCGACGTGTGGGACGTGCGGCTCGTGGCAGGCGGCCATGCGCGGTTCCCGATCGCAGACGGGCGCACGCTCGCGGTAGTCGTGCTGAGCGGCACGGTGCAGGTGAACGGCGAGACGGTCGCCCGCGAAGCGCAGTTCGTGCAACTGGGCCGCGAAGGCCGTGACGTCGAGATCGAAGCGAACGGCGACGCGAAGCTGCTGATCCTGAGCGGCGAGCCGATCGACGAGCCCGTCGTCGGTTACGGGCCATTCGTGATGAACTCGCAAGCGGAGATTCGTACCGCGATCGAGGACTTCAACAACGGCCGCTTCGGCAAGATGCCGGCGTGACGGGCAGGCCCCGCGCAATGCGGGGCTTTTTTTGCGCGCGGGCGGACGGTCGCGCGTCGCGCGTGCTTCGAGGCATAATCAGCGGTTGCCGCGCGCCGGCCGGCGCGCCCGAATCAGGACCGCTCATGAACGCATCCGCACCCGCCGCACCCCCGAGCACCGCCGATCTCGACTGGCGCTGGAAATCCTTCGACGCGCTGACGGCGCGCGAAATCTATTCGATCCTCGAAGCGCGCAGCGCGGTGTTCGTGGTCGAGCAGAACTGCGTGTATCGCGACATCGACGACGCGGACCAGGCCGCATGGCACCTGGCCGCGTACGATCCGGCCGGCCGCCTGGCCGGCTATCTGCGCGTGCTGCTGCCCGATGCGCAGAACACCGACGTGCGAATCGGCCGCGTGCTGACGACCGCCGCGTTTCGCGGTGCGGGCCTCGGCAACGGGCTGCTGTCGCGCGCGCTCGAGCATATCCGCGCGCAGTGGCCGGATACGCCCGTGAGCCTGCATGCGCAGGCCCACTTGCAGCGTTTTTACGGGGCATTCGGCTTCACGCCGAGTTCGGACGTGCACGACGAGGACGGCATCCCGCACGTGTGGATGAGCAGCGCACGCGCGTAACGCGCTATGCGCCGCGCGGCAGTCAGCGCACGGCGTGCGCCACCGGCGGCTGGTCCGCGCGCTGCACGGCCCGTTCGCCGATCAGGCGCCCGCGTGCGGACAGCCGCAGCCAGTGCCGCAGCGCGATCAGCGCGCCGATCACGCTCATCATCGAGCCGGGAATCCACAGCAGCAGGCCGCCGATCTGCTGGTCGCGCAGCGGGCTCAGCCACGTGAACGCGCGGCCGCAGATCGAGTAGATCGGGTACAGCTCGTGCGGCGTGAAGAAGATCAGCGCGCCGAGCGCGATCTGCGGCGGGATCGCCGCGACGACGATCAGGATCCGGCGGCCGGGCGACAGCCGCGCGGGCGGCGCGGGGCGCGGATCGACGACGAGCCACCAGAACAGCAGCCCGTCGATCACCATGCTCCAGTTCATCACGCGATAGAGACGCCAGTCGAGCATCGCGATGAAGTGGATCGGCGACAGCAGCCAGAAATAGATCAGCCCGACGAACAGCACGACCGCGACGACGGGATGGAACACGACGTCGAGCGTCGCGCGCACCGGCGCCCACGCGAGCGCGGGGCGCACGAAGCGCTGCCGCCAGCGAAACGGGATGCCCGCGCGAATCGCCGCGCCGGGATAGGACAGCGCGATGAAGAACGGCCCGAGGTGGTGCAGCACGAGGTGCTGCGCGCGGTGCAGGAAGAACTCGTGCTCGAAGAAATAGTCGAGCCGCGTATGCAGCGCGATGTAGAGCGCCGTCAGCCCGAACCAGAACGAGAACTGCCGCAGCGGCGACACCTTTGCTTTCTTCACGCCGCGCGCGAACAGCACGGCGGCCGTCAGCACCGCGACGACGACGGTCGGCGACGGTTCCCACGGATCGAGCCAGTACAGGAGGTTCATCGCGCGCGCATCACTTCGCCTGGGCCGGCGACTTCACCGCGAACGGCGTATCGACCGTTTCGCCGTCGGAGAATTTCAGGCGCAGGTGCACGGTGTCGCCGGGCTTGATCGTGTGCTTCGGCTCCTCGAGCATGAAGTGATAGCCGCCAGGCGCGATGTCGACCTTGCCGCGCGCGGGGATCGTCAGCTTGTCGACCATTTCCATCTTCTGCGTCGAGCCGTTCGAGACGGTCTGGTGCAGCATCGCCATCCCGTAGTCGGGGCTGTCGACGTCGACGAGATCGACTGGTTTGTCGCTCGTGTTCACGAGCGTCACGTAGCCGCCGGCCGGCAGCTTGTTCGGCAGCCACCGCACCCACGCGTTCTGCGCGGTGATCGTGCCGGCGGCATACGCGTGGGCGCCCGCGCACAGCGCGGCGAGGAGGGCGAACGTCTTGAGGGTCGTCTTCGTCTTCATGTCGGAATTCAGGTAGTGGAGGCGGTGTCGATGATCCGGCGCACATCGGCGGCGATGGCGTCGGGCGAGTCGCGGTCGGTCGCGAGCAGGCGCGCGCGGCCGCTCGCGTCGAAGATGTAGACGGCCGAGCTGTGCGTGACTTCGTAGCCGCCGGACGGATCGCGTTTTTCCATCTGGTACGCAACGCGATAGCGTTTCGCAAGCGATTCGATCTGGCGGTCGGTGCCGGTCAGGCCGCGCGCATGCGCGGCGTCGAACGCGGCGACATACGACTGCATCGCCTGCGGCGTGTCGCGCGCGGGATCGACCGAAACGAACAGGATGCGCGCGTCGTTCGCCTGCGGGCCGAGCTTGGCGAGCACTTCCATCAGCCGCGCCATCGTTTCGGGGCAGACATCGGGGCAGTGCGTGTAGCCGAAGTAGACGAGCGCGACGCGGCCGCGGAATGCATCGGCGTCGACGGGACGGCCGTCGCCGCCCGTCAGCGTGAACGACAGGTCGGGCAGGTGGCCGGTGACGTTGGTCAGGTTCCAGCGCGGCTCGTCGTGCGTGCACGCGGCGAGCGCCACGGCGGCGAGGGCCGCGGCCGTGCGGATGATGCGGGAGAAGCGCCGGTGCGACGCGGGAAGGGCAGACGGCATCTCAGGGACTGTTTCCATATGGAACGCGCATGCGTTGCCACGAGAACGGCTGCTCGCGAGGCGCGTGACGCTGCGAATACTTGACGGTATCGCCAAGGAGCGCAACGCGGCGAGCGGCCGTTCTCGCGGCAACCCCAAATTAAAAAAACCATCTTGGTCGCCGGCCGGCGCGGCGCCATGCGTCGCGCGGCAGGCGGTTGCGACTGTAGCGCAATTCGCGCGCCCGCGTCCTTTCGAAACCCGTACGGCGCGGGCGAGCGGGGCAATATGCCGCAGTTGACGCGGTTGGCGGCGCGATGCTTGCGATACACCGGTTTCGCCCAACTCGATGCGCAGGCGCGGTAAGATGCGCACAATTCCATTCGCGCAGCGGCGGCCCTGCGTTTGCCGGCCGACCCTCAGACTATCGAATCGATGCAATCCGTTCCGGCTTCCCTGTCCCTGATCGATACCGCGTTCTTCTTCGACTTCGACGGCACGCTCGTCGAACTGGCGCCGACGCCCGACAGCATTCACGTTCCGCCGTCGCTGCTGACGCTGCTCGACGAGCTGCGCCGCCGCTCGCACGGCGCGGTCGCGGTCGTGTCCGGGCGCGGCATCGACAACCTCGACACGTTCCTGAAGATGCCCGGCCTGCCGATCGCCGGCCTGCACGGCGCGGAGCGCCGCGATGCGAACGGCGACACGCAGCGCGTCGGCTTCAACGACGAACGTCTGCTGCGCATCGAGCGCGAGCTCGCGGCCGTCGTCGACCGCCATTCGGGCATGCTGCTCGAAATCAAGGGCGCGGCCGTCGCGCTGCACTACCGCAACGCGCCCGAGCGCGAGGCGGTTGCGCGCGAAGCGGCCGAGCGCCTCGTCGCCGAATATGCGGATGCGTACGTGCTGCAGCCCGGCAAGATGGTGTTCGAGATCAAGCCGAAGGGTGTCGACAAGGGGCGCGCGCTGGCCGCGTTCCTCGACGAGCCGCCGTTCGCGGGCCGCATGCCGCTGTTCGCGGGCGACGATCTGACCGACGAGAAGGGCTTCGCGGTGGTCAACGCGCGCGGCGGCCTGTCGATCAAGGTCGGCGCGGGCGAGACGTCCGCCCGCATGCGGCTCGATTCGGTCGACGCGCTGCACGAGCAGATCGCGTGCTGGCTCGGAGCGGGGCAGTCGCACGCATGAGCCGGCTCATCATCGTTTCAAACCGCGTCGCACCGATTTCGGAAGGCGAACCGGCGGCGGGCGGCCTCGCGATCGGCGTCTACGATGCGCTGAAGGAGACGGGCGGCATGTGGTTCGGCTGGAGCGGCGAGGTCGTCGCATCCGGCGCGCCGCAGATCCGCATCGAGGAGCGCGGGCCCGTGACGTTCGCGACCGTCGGCCTGTCGCGCCGCGATTACGACCAGTACTACCGCGGCTTCTCGAATGCGACGCTGTGGCCCGCGTTCCATTACCGCGCGGACCTGATCCAGTACGATCGCCACGAATTCGACGGCTACCGCCGCGTCAACGTGTGGCTTGCGCAGCAGCTCGTGCCGCTGCTGCAGGACGACGACGTGATCTGGGTGCACGACTATCACCTGATCCCGTTCGCACGCGCGCTGCGCGAGGCCGGTGTGAAGAACCGCATCGGCTTCTTCCTGCACATCCCGTTTCCGGCCGCGCAAGTGCTCGTCAACGTGCCGCCGCACCGCGAGCTCGTCGAGTCGCTGTGCGCGTTCGACCTGCTCGGTTTCCAGACCGAGCCCGACCTGCGCGCGTTCTGCGACTACGTCGAGTTCGAGGCGGGCGGCGAGGTCGAGCGCGACGGCCACACGGTGCGCGTGCGCGCGTTCGGCCAGACGCTGCGCGCGGCCGCCTATCCGATCGGCGTGTATCCGGACGAGATCGCGACGCTCGCGCAGGCGGGCGAGCACGGCAAGGCCGTACGCACGCTCGCGACGTCGCTGCGCGGGCGGCAACTGATCATGAGCGTCGACCGGCTCGATTATTCGAAGGGGCTCGTCGAGCGGTTCCGCGCGTTCGAGAAACTGCTCGAGCACCAGGCGTCGATCCGCAACCGCGTGTCGTTCCTGCAGATCGCACCGTCGACGCGCGCGGACCTGCGCGCGTACCAGGACATCCGCCTGCAGCTCGAAGCGGAGTCGGGGCGCATCAACGGGCGCTACGCGGAACTCGACTGGGCGCCGATCCTCTACATTCACCGCCAGTACGACCGCCAGGTGCTGGCCGCGCTGTACCGGCTCGCACGCGTGGGTTTCGTGACGCCGCTGCGCGACGGGATGAACCTCGTTGCGAAGGAGTATGTGTCCGCGCAGAATCCGGACGATCCGGGCGTGCTCGTGCTGTCGCGCTTCGCGGGCGCCGCGCGCGAGCTGACGGGGGCACTGATCGTCAATCCGATCGATATCGACGGGATGGCCGATGCGCTGTCGCAGGCGCTGACGATGCCGCTCGCCGAGCGGCGTGCGCGTTATACGGACATGATCGCGCAGCTTCGCGAGAACAACGTATCGGTGTGGCGCGACAACTTCCTGCGCGATCTGCAGCATGGCTAGCCGGTAAGTCCGGCGCACCGCGCGGCGCATTCCGCGCCATGCCGGCCGGCCGTTCCCGGCGCAATGAAAAAAGCCGCAGTGCGTGAAGCACTGCGGCTTTTTTATCGGCTGCGCGGACGTGTCAGGCCACGCGTTCGCCGGTCGGCGTGTTGCCGTCGGGTGCCGCGTGATGGCGGCCGTGCTGCTTCGCGAGCAGGTCGCGATACAGGCCGGGGCGATTGCGCAGTACTTCGGGGCTGCCGTCGTCGATCACCTTGCCGTTGTTCATCACGATGATCCGGTCGAAGTTGCGCAGCGTCGACAGGCGGTGCGCGATCGCGATCACCGTGCGGCCGACCATCAGGCGGTCGAGCGCGCTCTGGATCGCTTCCTCGGACGCGCTGTCGAGCGCCGACGTCGCTTCGTCGAGCAGCAGGATCGGCGCATCCTTCAGGATCGCGCGCGCGATCGCGATGCGCTGGCGCTGGCCGCCCGACAGCTTGACGCCGCGATCGCCGACGATCGTGTCATAACCTTCCGGCATCGCCTCGATGAACTCCGCGCAGCGTGCGTCGCGCGCGGCGGCGAGCACTTCGTCGCGGGTCGCGTCGGGGCGGCCGTATGCGATGTTGTCGTAGATCGTCCGGTGCAGCAGCGAGATGTCCTGCGGCACGAGCGCGATCGCATGGCGCAGGCTGTCCTGCGTGATTGCCTTCACGTCCTGGCCGTCGACCTTCACGACGCCGTCCTGCGTGTCGTAGAAGCGCTGCAGCAGCGCGAGCACGGTCGACTTGCCGGCGCCCGACTTGCCGATCAGGCCGACGCGCTGGCCCGGTTCGATATGGAGATCGAAGTGGTCGAGGATCGCCCGGCGGTGCGGATACGCGAACGTCACGCGCTCGAAGGCGACGCGGCCGCCCTTGGCCGACAGCGGCTGAGCGTCGGAGCGGTCCTGCATCCCGTGCGGCTCGAGCAGCGTCTTCACGGCTTCGGACAGCCGTGCGACGTGCTGCGTGACGTCGACGAGTGCAACCGCAAGATCGCGCGTACCGTGCAGGATCGTGAAGCCGAGCGAGCTGACGAGCACGATGTCGCCCGACGTCGCGCGGCCCTGGTCCCACAGCCACAGTGCCCAGCCGAGCAGGCCGGCGGACAGCATCGCGGTGATCACCGCGTGCAGCAGGCGCAGCTTCTCGAGATAGAGCAGGCTCTGCTGGCGCGCGTCCATCTCGGCCTTGACCGTCGCGCCGAAACGCTTCTGCTCGCGCAGCGTCATCCCGAACGCACGCACGAGGCCCATGTTGCCGATCACGTCGACGAGTTCGCCGTCGACCGCCGCGGCCTTTGCCGCGAACGCATGGTGGCGGGCCGAGCCGCGCCCGGCGAGCTTGAACAGGATGACGGACAGTACGGCCGAGCAGCCGAGCAGGCCGGCGGCCATCATCGGATTGACGACGATGATCATCAGGATCGCGCCCATTACCGCGATGCACGGCGGCAGCACGTTCCACGCCATCGTGTTCTCCGACGTGTAGACCGCGTTCGACGTGGCCGTGATGCGGCTCGCGAGCGTGCCGGGCTGCTTTTCCGAGTAGTAGGTCGGCGAATGGCCGATCAGGTACTGGAACAGGTCGCGCCGCAGGTCGCCGGTGACCGCGACGAACGTGTGCGCGGCGACCCAGCCGCCGACCCGCCACAGCAGGTTGTCGGCCGCGATCAGGCCGACGAGCAGCGCGAACGCGCTCCACAGCGGGCCCGGGTGATGGCGCCCGGTCGCCAGCACGTCGATCAGGTGCTTGATCGCGTATTGCGAGCCGAGCGCGCAGCCGACGGCGGCCACCACGCTGCATAGCACGATGAGGTGTGCGACGGGATGGAGGCGAATGTAGCGAAACAGGAACGCGATCGGCCGGTGCGCGTAGCTCGACAGTTTCGCGTTGTGGGCGTTGCGCTGGGCAGGGGTGAGAGATTCCAAAATATGCGTGCGGTGATTCGGTGGTTGAGCGTTGCGGCTGGATCGCATGCCGGCGTTCGCCCGGACTGAATAATCCGGCATTGTAAACAAGGCGTGCGTCGCGCTGCGCGAATCTTGCCTTGGCCAGGGGCTCGCGATCGATTTTGAGATAAAATCCGGCATCCCGTCCTGCCTCATCTGCCGGAATCACGCTGCCGGCAGTCACGGGTGACAAGGATCGCCAAAAGGGCCTTCCACTCTAGAACGGACGCCCAAGTTCGCGGGTTGCAAAGTGTTGCGCCTTTGTAACAAAGTAAAGTGTTTGAAATGTTGTGCGCCGTATCGGGATTAACCCTAGATAATCGGCTCCGGGTTCGATTCCAGGTTTTTTACGAACCCCTGTCAACGGGTCTTCGTTTCAAACGTTCTATGCCTGTCGCGTCGCCGACGCTCCTTGAGCAGCGCGGGTTCGACGCCCCCGGCAGGCTGATTCGTCCGATGTTCGGACGTAATGCATCCAGCCCGGACCGCCGGCAGGTTGCCGACCCATACCTGGTTTTTAGCCGATTTTTTAGGAGTTACGCATGCGAATCGCCCAAATCGCTCCGTTGCACGAAGCGGTTCCCCCGAAGCTGTACGGTGGTACCGAGCGAGTGGTGTCCTACCTCACCGAAGCACTTGTCGAGATGGGGCATGACGTCACGCTCTTCGCGAGCGGCGATTCGCAAACCTCCGCGAAGCTCGAAGCGTGCTGGCCGCAGGCGCTGCGTCTCGATCCGACGATCCGCGACGTGATGGCACCGCACATGCTGCTCCTCGAGCAGGTGCGCCGCCGCGCGGAAGAGTTCGATGTCCTGCACTGCCACATCGACTACTACCCGTTCTCGCTGTTCTCGCGCCAGCCGGTCCCGCATCTGACGACGATGCACGGCCGTCTCGACCTGCCGGAACTGCAGCCGATCTTCAACGCGTTCAGCGACGTGCCGGTCGTGTCGATCTCCGACAACCAGCGCATCCCGCTGCCGCAGGCGAACTGGCTGTCGACCGTTTATCACGGCCTGCCGGAAAACCTGCTGACGCCGATCCCGAACGTGAAGCCGAGCTATCTCGCATTCCTCGGCCGCATCTCGCCGGAGAAGCGCGTCGACACGGCGATCCGCATCGCCGAGCAGGCCGGCCTGCCGATCAAGATCGCCGCGAAGCTCGACAAGGCCGACCGCGCGTACTACGAAGAGAAGATCAAGCCGCTGTTCGCGCTGCCGCACGTCGAGTACATCGGCGAAATCAGCGAGTCCGAAAAGACCGAATTCCTCGGCAACGCGCACGCGCTGCTGTTCCCGATCGACTGGCCGGAGCCCTTTGGCCTGGTGATGATCGAGGCGATGGCCTGCGGCACGCCGGTGATCGCGTTCAAGCGCGGCTCGGTGCCGGAAGTGATCGACAACGGCGTGTCGGGCTTCGTCGTCGAAGACGAACTGTCGGCCGTCGCGGCGCTCAAGCGCCTCGATACGCTGCCGCGCGAGAAGGTCCGCGCCGCGTTCGAAGCACGTTTCTCGTCGAAGGTGATGGCGCAGAACTACGTGAAGGGCTACGAGGAACTGCTGCGCCAGAAGCGCCGCACCGTGCTCCGCGAAGTCAACGCAGGCTGATTCGCCGGCCGCCGCCGCGCCGCGGCGTGCGGCCGTCATCGACGCCCCGTCCGGGTTCCCGGCGGGGCGTTGTCACATCTGCGGCGCGGATCTGTTGTATTCTCGCCGCGCCCGACGCTGCGAACGGCCCATGAAGCGGGCGGCCACGCCATCCGGCCGTCTGTCCAGACGGTAATGTCCCTATAATGGCCGTGCCGTGAAATCCGGCCCCGCACGATCATCCAGAGGAGAGCAGTCTTGGCGAGAACGAAAACCACGCGCGCAGCGCCGGCCCCCGGCGCCGGCGTGATCTTCGCGTTGCGCGCGATCGGTCTCGTGCTGCTCGCGCGCTGGCTGTTCTCGATGTCCCAGATGGGCTATCGCGCGTCGCTGTCGGCGATGGTGTCGTCGCCGTGGGCGTTCGTCTACCTCGTGCTGATCTTCCTGCTGCTCGCGTTGCCCGGCGCCGTCGCGCGCGCCGAACGGCCGTTTCATCCGCTGCCGCAGTGGTTGCGTCAGGCGCTGCGCGTCTTCGCGCTGATCGGTTTCCTGTTCGCCGTCTGGTCGATCGGCGCGTTCGCATGGGCGGCCGGCTGGCGCCGCGCGCTGAATGCGGTGACGGCGACCAACGGCTGGCTCGTCGCCGCGCCGGCACTCTATGCGGCGATCGTCTGGATCTGCCGTCCGCGGCCGCTGTGGCGGACCAACGTGGCGGCACGCCGCTTCGCGGTCGGTCGTTACGCGATTTCGCTCGACGTGCTGACGCGCACCGCGATCGTCTGGATGGAAAGCCGCAAGGTCGGCCAGTACGACGCGCGCGAACTGTCGGTGCGCTGGCCCGGCCGGGCGGCGCCCGCCGCGGGCGGGCAGGGCGCGCAGGACGTGCAGCCGGCCGTCGTGCCGCCGCGCCGCGGCGGCCTGTTCCGGCGGCCGATGGCGGAGCTGCTGTGGGATTCGCCGGCGGCCGTCGGCCATAACCGGCAGATCGTGATGCGCGCGCCGCTCGCGACCGAAGGCGACCGTGTCGCGGTGCTTGCGCTCGACGCGGCGCTCAAGCAGATCGTCTGACAGGGCCCGCGCACCGGGCGCGGGCGACAAGGAGGCGTAATGATCGTCCGTTGGTTGCTGGCTGCCGTTCACCTGAGCGCGTTCGCCGTCGCGTTTGCCGCGATCGCTGGACGCAACCGCGCATTGCGCCGGCTCATCGCGTCGGCGCAAGCGGTCGACCTGCCCGCCGTATTCAAGGCCGATGCTGCCTGGGGGCTGTCGGCGCTCGTGCTGATCGTGACGGGGCTGATGCGCGCGTTCGGCGGTTTCGAGAAAGGCACTGCGTACTACCTGCACGAACCGCTCTTTCATCTGAAGATGACCGCGCTCGTGCTAATCCTGCTGCTCGAGGTGGTGCCGATGCTTGGGCTGATCCGCTGGCGTGTCGCCGCGCGGCAGCAGCAGATGCCCGATATCGGCCGCGCGCGCACCTATGTGCGGATCGGCCATTGGCAGGCCGTGCTGCTGGTCGTCATCGTGTTTGCCGCATCGGGGATGGCGCGGGGGATTGGCGCGGCCGGCTAGGTCTGGCCGGGTAGGTGCGGCCGGGCCAGGTCCGACCCGGCAGGTCCGGCATGGGCACAGCCATCCGGATCTCGCTCCACCTGCGCAGCGTCTCCGGCCCGACATCAGCCGGGCCGACCACGAACTGCACCATTCCTTCCGATTTCGTCCCGACCGGGCGAGCCCGCCACCCGGTCCGTCCGTGCTCAGCGCACGAGGCAGGGGCGCTTGTTGTTGAACGTCCACCCCGGAATCAGATATTGCATGGCCGCCGCGTCGTCGCGGGCGCCGAGTCCGTGCTGCTTGTACAGCTCGTGCGCGACCGCGACCGCATCCATGTCGATGTCGATGCCGAGCCCCGGCCGCTTCGGCACTTCCACCAGCCCGTTCTCGATCTTCAGCGGCTCGCGCGTCAGCCGTTCGCCGTCCTGCCAGATCCAGTGCGTGTCGATCGCGGTGACCTGGCCCGGCGCGGCGGCCGCGACATGCGTGAACATCGCGAGCGACACGTCGAAGTGGTTGTTCGAATGCGAGCCCCACGTGAGACCCCAGTCGCGGCACATCTGCGCGACGCGCACCGAACCCTGCATCGTCCAGAAGTGCGGATCGGCGAGCGGAATGTCGACGGCCTGAAGCTGCACCGCGTGACCCATTTGCCGCCAGTCGGTCGCAATCATGTTGGTCGCCGTCGGCAGCCCCGTCGCGCGACGGAATTCGGCCATCACCTCGCGGCCCGAGTAACCGTTCTCCGCGCCGCACGGGTCTTCCGCATAGGCGAGCACGTGATGCTGGTCGCGGCACAGCCGCACGGCCTCGTCGAGCGACCACGCGCCGTTCGGATCGAGCGTCACGCGTGCGTCGGGGAAGCGCTCGGCGAGCGCGGTGACGGCCTCGATTTCGCTTGCGCCTTCGAACACGCCGCCTTTCAGCTTGAAGTCGTTGAAGCCGTAGCGCGCATGCGCGGCCTCGGCGAGCCGCACGACTGCCTCGGGCGTCAGCGCCGGTTCGTCGCGCACGCGCGTCCAGTCGTCGGTCGCACCGCTGCCGTCGCGATAGGGCAGCGCGGTCTTGGTGCGGTCGCCGACGTAGAACAGGTAGCCGAGCATCTCGACGCGCTCGCGCTGCTGGCCTTCGCCGAGCAGTGCGGCGACCGGCACGCCGAGATGCTGGCCGAGCAGGTCGAGCAGCGCGGCTTCGAGCGCGGTGACCGCGTGGATCGTCGTGCGCAGGTCGAAGGTCTGCAGCCCGCGGCCGCTCGCGTCGCGGTCGGCGAAGGTGCGCCGCACGTCGTTGAGCACCGCGTGGTAATTGCCGACCGCCTGGCCGACGACGAGCGCGCGCGCATCGTCGAGCGTGCGGCGGATGCTTTCGCCGCCCGGCACCTCGCCGACGCCGGTCCGGCCCGCGCTGTCCTTCAGGATCACGAGGTTGCGGGTGAAGAACGGACCGTGCGCGCCGCTCAGGTTGAGCAGCATGCTGTCGTGGCCGGCGACCGGAATCGCTTGCAGGTCGACGATGCGCGGCGTGTCGTGGGAAGGCGAGGCTGTGACGGCGTTCATGGGCGGCGATGGCAAAAGGATGGGCAATGCCGAGCGGCAAAAGCTTTGCCGCGCGCGGCGGGAGGTGCGATCATTCGACAACCGACGTGCGCGGCGCGCAAGGCCTGCATGTCGACAGCAACCCGGAACGGGGTGGGAGCGACAACCGGGCCAGCGGAGCGCAGAACGCGAACGCTGGCCGATCGTAACGCATGGGACCGGGCAGGCGCCGGAACGCCGGCTCGAGTCGACAGGAGATCCATGCTTATATCATCAGTCGTCGGATGACTTGTGACGCAGTATAATGAATCATCGGCTTTCGCTCAAACCCCGCGTAAACCCTCGGCTCACATTACGATCATTCTAAAAGGAACCGGCCTCATGTCCGTGCCTACGTTTCCCGCAGCGCCGCGCCGTCGCGCACGCAGCCTCGCACAAGATGTCGTCGACGCGCTGACCGCGCAGATCGAAAACGGCACGCTGCGTCCCGGTGACAAGCTGCCGACCGAAACCGAAGTCATGGCGGCGCAGGGCGTGAGCCGCACGGTCGTGCGCGAGGCGATCTCCCGGATGCAGGCGAGCGGCCTCGTCGAGACGCGCCACGGCATCGGCAGCTTCGTGCTGGAGCCGTCGCGCCGCCAGGCGCTCGGCATCGATCCCGCGACGATCACGACGCTGCGCGACGTGCTCGCGGTGCTCGAGTTGCGCATCAGCCTCGAGAGCGAGTGCGCGAGCCTCGCCGCGCAGCGCGCGAACGATACCGACCTCGCCGCGCTGCGGCGTGCGCTCGACGCGATCGCAACGGGGGCGGGCGGCGGCCGCGACACGGCGCAGCTCGACTACCAGTTCCACCTGCAGATCGCGCAGTCCACCGGCAACCGCTATTTCGTCGACATCATGACGCAGCTCGGCACGTCGATCATTCCGCGCACGCGCGTGAATTCGGCGCGCTTCGCCGGCGACGACCTCGAGCGCTATGTCGGCCGGCTGAATCACGAGCACGAGGATATCTACGAGGCGATCGCGCGCCACGACCCGGAGGCCGCCCGCGCCGCGATGCGCACGCACCTCACCAACAGCCGCGAACGGCTGCGCCGCGCGCACGAGGCGGCCGAGGCCGAGCGCGACACGCAGGCCAATTGATGCGCCGGGCAGTGCGGCCCGCGTGGCCGCGGGCCCGATCGAATTGCTTCAACATCAGTCGTCATACGAGATCGACGTAATTTCGTCGATCTGCGGGGCCGGACGGCGTTTCCGCCGCCGGCCGCCGATACCGCCGATCAGCCTCCCTTCGTCACGATCGTCTTCCACGCGCCGCTCTTCACCTGGTACAGCGTCGACATCCCGCTCTTCAGCGAGCCGTCGTTCGCGAACGAGATGCGACCCGTAACTCCTTCGAAGTCGACCTTCTTGAGCACCGGGCGATAGACCTTCGGGTCGGTCGAGCCGGCCGCCTGCATCGCCTTGATCGCCGCCCAGGCCGCGTCGTAGCCGAACTGTGCGTACGACAGCACGTCGACGCCGAAGCGCTTCTTGAAGCGCTGTTCGAAATCCTTGCCTTGCGGCAGCTCGTCGAGCGGCCGGCCGTATTCCCACGCCATCGCGCCTTCGGCGGCCGGGCCCGCGATCTTGATGAACTCGTTGTCCTTCACGCCGCCGCCGCCGACGAACTGCGCATTCAGCCCGAGCTGGCGCATCTGCTTGATGAAGTTCGCGGCAAGCGAATCGAGGCCGCCGAAGAAGATCAGGTCGGGGTTCTTGCCCTTCAGGCTCGTGATCTGCGCGCGGAAATCGACCGCCTGGTTGTTGGTGAACTCGCGGCCGATGATCGTGCCGCCGGCGGCCTTCACGGCCTTCTCGAACTCGTCGGCCTCACCCTGGCCGAACGCGGTGCGGTCGTCGATGATCGCGATGCGCTTGGCCTTCGTCACGTCGACCGCGTACTTGCCCGCGTTGCCGGCGTTCTGGCCATCGGTCGCGATCACCATGAACATGTTCGCGAGCCCGCGCGAAGTAAGCGTCGGGTTGGTCGCGGCCGGATCGATCACCGGAATGCCCGACTTGTCGTAGACGACCGATGCCGGGATCGTCGTGCCCGAGTTGAAGTGGCCGACCACGACCGACACGTTCTGGTCGACGAGTGCCTGCGCAGCCTGCACGCCGATGCGCGGGTCGGCCTGGTCGTCCTGCACGACGAGATCGAAATGCGCAGGCTTGCCGGCGATCTGCACCTTCTGTGCGACGGCGTCGTCGAGCGCGAGCTGCACGCCGTTCTGCAGATCCTTGCCGTAGCCGGCGTTCACGCCCGTGAGCGGCGCGGCGAAGCCGACCTTCACGTCGGTTGCGTCGGCGGCCCGGGCGGCCTGTTGCGAGAGGAGGGCAAGCGCGGATGCAATCGACACCGACAGCAGGGAATGACGAAATTTCATGTTGTTCCTCTTGTTCGATACCTGCGAGTGGGTACCGCCCGCGCTCGGGCGAGCCGGGCGCGGGCGACGGGCGGGCGGTTTGACCGCTTCTCGGAATCGGGCGGGGAGGTCGGCATCATGATCCTCGGAAGAATCTCCCGTCAGGCTCCACGAAGAGCCCCGATCGCCTCGATATATAGGTCGCCGATATGCATGGGTCTTGGCAATTTGCCGCGCATTCGGTGAGGATTTGCGCATAGCTTCCGCGCGTGCGGTGGCGGCCGGTATCGGGAGTTTCCCGTCGCGAGCGGAACGGGCGGAGAGGAGGGCGGTGCGGGGCAGAGACACGGCGCGGCCCGCCGGGGCCGCGCCGCGCGTGGGATGCCGTCAGTCGGACAGCGCGTCCGATGCGGCTTCCACGTCGTCGTGCGACGCGGTCGTGCGGATCAGCGGATCGCTGGTGCTCGGGCGCCCCGTCTCGACGTGGCCGGCGAAGCGGCGCTGGAAGCCGAGCGGCTTGCCGTCGCTGACGGTCAGGTCGTACCAGCCGTGGCTGCCGCGCAGGTCCCAGTAGTCGTCGACGTGCGTACCCGGCTTGAGATCGAACTCGCGCGCATGGCCGTGGCCGTACGCGTTCGTGACCTTGAGCCGTACCGTCCGGTGGCCGCGGTTCATCAGGCGCAGCGTGATGTTGCCGTTCGCGACGTCGTAGCCGTAGATCACCTCGGGGTTGACGCTCGCGGGGCCGACCGCCGACGCGGCGGGGCTGCGGAAGTGACAGTAGAAGCCGTTCGGGCCGTACACGTCGAGGTCGTACAGGCCGAGCGACGGCGCGGGGCTCCACGTGTCGGAGATCCGCTTGCCGGCGTCGACCGTGTAGGTCCACGGGCCGTCGACGCGGTTGCGCGCCTGGACCTGGAACGCCGCGCCCGCGGCGCCGGTGTTCGCGAAGGTCAGCCGGAACTGGCCGCTCGCGTTGTCGATCCGCCCATGCACGAACAGTTCGTACGGCAGCGCGCGCGCCGGACGCAGGCCGTGCTCCTGCTTCGGCAGATGCTGGACGACCGGCGGCACCGGGATGTAGTCGGGGTGGCGGGTGCGGTCGGGCGGCGCGTAGCCGCTCGTGTCCGGGAGCTGCGGCCAGCTCGCGTCGGGCGTCGAGAAGTCGAACGCGGACGTCAGGTTGCCGCACACCGTGCGGCGCCACGGCGACACGTTGGCCGCGGTGACCGCGTACTGCGCACCGAACCGCGCCTCGATGAATTGCAGCAGCGACGTGTGATCGAAGGTCTGCGAGCAGACCCAGCCACCCTTGGTCCACGGCGACACGACGAGCATCGGCACGCGCGGCCCGAGCCCGTACGCGCCGGCCATGTGCGATGCGTCGCCGGCGAACACCTCGTTGGTCGTCGCGACGGTCGACAGCCCGTTGTCGCGCGATTGCGGCGCGAACGGCGGCGGCACGTGGTCGAAGAAGCCGTCGTTCTCGTCGTACGTGATGAACAGCGCGGTCTTGCTCCACACGTCGGGGTTCGACACGAGTGCCTTCAGCACCTGCTCGATGTACCACGCGCCGTAGTTCGCGGGCCAGTTCGGGTGCTCGGAATACGCTTCCGGCGCGCAGATCCACGATACCTGCGGCAGCGTGCCGTTCTTCACGTCCTGCTGCAGCACGTCGAACAGCGTGCCGCCCGCGCTGATGTTGGTGCCGGTGCGCGCCTTGTCGTACAGCGGCGTGCCGGGCAGCGCGGTGCGGTACTGGTTGAAGTAGAGCAGCGCGTTGTCGCCGTAGTTGCCGATGTACGGGTTTTGCGTCCAGCCCCACGAGCCGTTCGCGTCGAGCCCGGTGCCGACGTCCTGGTAGATCTTCCACGACACGCCGGCCTGCTCGAGCACTTCCGGATAGGTCGTCCAGCCGTAACCCTTTTCCTCGTTGCCGAGCACCGGGCCGCCGCCCGTGCCGTCGTTGCCGACGTAGCCGGTCCACATGTAATAGCGGTTCGGGTCGGTCGAGCTCGGGATCGCGCAGTGATACGCGTCGCAGATCGTGAACGCGTCGGCGAGCTGGTAGTGGAACGGGATGTCGTCGCGCTTCAGGTACGCCATCGTCGTGGTGCCCTTGTTCGGCACCCATTGGTCGTAGCGGCCCTTGTTCCACGCGGCGTGCATGTCCTGCCAGCCGTGCGGCAGGTCCTGCAGGAACTGCAGGCCGAGCTTGTCCGCGCCTGGGTGGAACGGCAGCAGCTCGGCCGGGCCGACCGGCTGGTGGAACACCGACTTGCCGTTCGCGAGTCGCAGCGCGCGCGGGTCGCCGAAGCCGCGGACACCGCGCATCGTGCCGAAGTAGTGGTCGAACGAGCGATTCTCCTGCATCAGAATCACGATGTGTTCGATGTCGCGGATCGTGCCGGTGCGGCGGTTCGCGGGAATCGCGAGCGCATCGCGGATCACGGGCGGAAACAGGTTCAGCGCGGCGGCGCCGGCGGTGCCGGCGGCGACGCGCAGGAAGTCACGACGGTTCGATCGGGTCATGGTCGTTATCGTGCGATAAAGGGGGAAGCCGATTGGCGGGACCTACGGGAAGGGCGCGTCCGGGTCGCAGGATGCGGCTGCGCCGGTTCGTGCCGTCGCGAGCATAGCGAGAAATCGGTGTCATTCATGTGAAGTCCGGAAACGTTTGCACGTGTATCGGACCGGCATCGGGACGCATATTGCCGGCGGTTATGGCGCAGCAGGGAAAGCAGGGAAAGCAGGGGAAGCAGGGAAAGCAGGGAAAGCAGGGAAAGCAGGGAAAGCGGGAAAGCGGGAAAGCGGGAAAGCGGGAAAGCGGGAAAGCGGGAAAGCGGGAAAG
>NZ_JAOTQT010000048.1:0-18163 GCF_025685725.1 Burkholderia sp. BKH01
CAACGTGACCAATCGTACCAACGTTCACGTGCGGCTTGGTCCGCTCGAATTTACCTTTTGCCATGATTCTCTTCTTTCAAAAATAATCGATTGTGATAGCGAATTACTTCGACTTCGCGCTGATGATCGCTTCTGCAACGTTCTTCGGAGCTTCAGCGTAGTGCTTGAACTCCATCGTGTACGTTGCGCGACCCTGCGTCAGCGAACGCAGCGACGTGGAATAGCCGAACATTTCCGACAGCGGCACTTCGGCGCGCACGATCTTGCCGCCGCCCACCATGTCGTCCATGCCCTGGATAATGCCGCGACGACCCGACAGGTCGCCCATCACGTTACCCATGAAGTCTTCCGGCGTTTCCACTTCCACGGCCATCATCGGTTCGAGCAGAACCGGATCAGCGCGGCGCATCGCTTCCTTGAACGCCATCGAACCAGCCATGCGGAATGCATTTTCGTTCGAGTCGACGTCGTGGTACGAACCGAACGTCAGCGTGACCTTCACGTCGACGACCGGGAAGCCTGCCAGCACGCCGCTCTTCAGCGTTTCCTGGATACCCTTGTCAACCGACGGAATGTATTCGCGCGGAATCACGCCGCCCTTGATGGCGTCGATGAACTCGTAGCCCTTGCCCAGTTCGCTGCGCTCGAGCGTAATGACCGCGTGACCATACTGACCACGGCCGCCCGACTGCTTGACGAACTTGCCTTCGACGTCCGCAGCCGACTTGCGAATGGTTTCGCGGTACGCCACCTGCGGCTTGCCGACGGTCGCTTCCACGCCGAATTCACGCTTCATCCGGTCGACGAGAATTTCGAGGTGGAGCTCGCCCATGCCCGAAATGATCGTTTGACCCGATTCTTCGTCGGTCTGCACGCGGAACGACGGATCTTCCTGAGCGAGACGGTTGAGCGCCAGGCCCATCTTTTCCTGGTCAGCCTTCGTCTTCGGCTCGACTGCCTGCGAAATCACCGGCTCCGGGAAAATCATGCGCTCGAGCACGATCGGATGAGCCGGATCGCACAGCGTGTCGCCCGTGGTCGCTTCCTTCAGGCCAACCGCAGCAGCGATGTCGCCCGCGCGAACTTCCTTGATTTCTTCACGCTGGTTCGCGTGCATCTGCAGAATACGGCCGAGACGTTCCTTCTTGTCCTTGGTCGCATTGAGCAGCGTGTCGCCCGAATTCACAACGCCCGAGTAGACGCGGAAGAAGATCAGCTGGCCGACGAACGGGTCGGTCATGATCTTGAACGCGAGTGCCGCGAACTTCTCGTCGTCGGCAGCACGGCGCTCCGTCTTCTCGCCGTTTTCGAGCTCGCCCGTAACCGGCGGAATGTCGACCGGCGACGGCAGGAAATCGATCACGGCGTCGAGCATGCGCTGCACGCCCTTGTTCTTGAACGCGGTACCGCACAGCATCGGCTGGATTTCGCACGCGATCGTACGGTCACGCAGACCCTTCACGATCTCTGCTTCGGACAGCTCGCCCGCTTCCAGGTACTTGTTCATCAGGTCTTCGTTCGACTCTGCAGCCGCTTCGACCATCTTTTCGCGCCATTCGTTGCACGTGTCGACGAGTTCTGCCGGGATGTCCACGTAGTCGAACTTGGTGCCTTGCGACGCCTCGTCCCAAATGATCGCCTTCATCTTGATCAGGTCGACGACGCCCTTGAAGCCTTCTTCCGCACCGATCGGCACCACGACCGGAACCGGGTTCGCCTTCAGGCGCAGACGGAGCTGGTCGTAGACCTTGAAGAAGTTCGCGCCGGTACGGTCCATCTTGTTGACGAACGCGAGACGCGGCACCTTGTACTTGTTCGCCTGGCGCCACACCGTTTCCGACTGCGGCTGCACGCCGCCCACTGCGCAGTACACCATGCACGCGCCGTCGAGCACGCGCATCGAGCGCTCCACTTCGATCGTGAAGTCGACGTGCCCCGGGGTGTCGATGATGTTGATGCGGTGTTCCGGATAGTTGCCGCCCATGCCCTTCCAGAAGGCAGTGGTAGCAGCGGACGTGATCGTGATGCCACGCTCCTGTTCCTGCTCCATCCAGTCCATCGTGGCTGCGCCGTCGTGAACTTCACCGATCTTGTGGTTCACACCGGTGTAAAACAGAATGCGCTCGGTCGTCGTCGTCTTGCCGGCGTCGATGTGAGCGCTAATACCGATATTGCGGTAGCGCTCGATAGGAGTCTTGCGAGCCACTTTGATCCTCTACTGGGATGACATGATGCAGCCCTGCTGCATCATGCTTCAACACAAACGGGCGAGGCGCCTGAAAAGCGCACCCGCCCGGAATTTATTTCCGCTAACAGCCCAGCCAGGCGCTTAGAAACGGAAATGCGAGAACGCGCGGTTGGCTTCTGCCATGCGGTGAACTTCATCGCGCTTCTTCATCGCGCCGCCACGGCCTTCGGCCGCTTCGGAGAGTTCACCTGCCAGGCGCAGGGCCATCGACTTCTCGCTGCGCTTCTTCGCAGCCTCACGCAGCCAGCGCATCGCCAATGCCATACGACGCGACGGGCGCACTTCGACCGGAACTTGATAGTTGGCACCACCAACGCGACGGCTCTTCACTTCGACCACCGGCTTCACGTTGTTGAGCGCAACCGTGAACACTTCCAGCGGGTCCTTGCCACCCTTGGTCTGGATCTGTTCGAATGCGCCATAAACGATGCGCTCTGCGACCGACTTCTTGCCGGACAGCATCAGCATGTTCATGAACTTGGCTACATCAACGTTGCCGAACTTCGGATCCGGCAACACTTCCCGCTTGGGGACTTCGCGACGACGCGGCATGATTCTTCCTTTACTTGTTCAGTTGGAGCTGTATCCAGCCCCGCGGCCACCAACAAACCCGATCACATCTTCACGACTAACCAGCTTGGCCGGGTGACCACTTACTCGACAGCACCGGCAATCCGGCACTCCCGCCTTGACCGCCCAGAGGCGATCCCTGATCAAAAACCGCTTACTTGGCAGCCTTTGCACGCTTCGCGCCGTACTTCGAGCGCGCTTGCTTACGGTCCTTGACGCCCTGGGTATCCAGCGAGCCGCGAACCATGTGGTAACGCACACCCGGCAAGTCCTTCACACGGCCGCCGCGGATCAGCACAACCGAGTGTTCCTGCAGGTTGTGGCCTTCACCGCCGATGTACGAAATCACTTCGAAGCCGTTCGTCAGACGAACCTTGGCAACCTTACGGAGTGCCGAGTTAGGCTTCTTCGGCGTCGTCGTGTACACACGGGTGCACACGCCGCGACGCTGGGGGCAGTCCTGCAGGGCCGGGCTCTTGCTCTTCGTCGTTTCCGACTGACGGCCTTTGCGAACCAGTTGGTTGATGGTTGGCATTGTTTATTCCTGAAATTGAACAAAATCTGCACATCGATTTCGGGCAAAGCGAGAATCGGCGCACAGTTGACTTCCGAACCGGCGAAACGGACGCGAACCTTCGAACGCGACTCGGCCCACCGAATACCGGAACCAAGCATGATATTCCGGAAATACCAACTAAGTCAACGGCTTGCGTGATTCGCCGGCGGGTCGCGTGGTTTACCGGAAGGGTCGGAACACCTGTGTCAGGCCGACTCGACGACGTCGATGATCTCGTCGCCGAAGCGCTCGAGCTTGCGCACGCCCATGCCGGGGATATGGCGCAGGTCGTCGATCGTCTCCGGCGCGTTGCGCGCAATTTCGGCGAGCGTCGCGTCGTGGAAGATCACGTAGGCCGGCACGCCGTCCGTCTTCGCGGTTTCCGCGCGCCACGCGCGCAGCGCATCCCACCGTGCGCGCTCGCGCGTGCCCATGCCGGCCGTCGGATCGACGCGCGTGCCGCTGCGGCTCGACGACTGGCGCGTGCGCTGCGGCTTCACGTAGCGGCGCAGCGTGACCTTCTCCTCGTTCTTCAGCACGGGCTTCGCGGCCTCGGTCAGCATCAGCGCGCCGAAGCCACCATGGTCGACCGCCAGGTAGCCGTACGCGACGAGCTGCCGGAAGATCGCACGCCACTCGGGTTCCGACAGCGACGCGCCGATCCCGAACGTCGTGAGCTGATCGTGGCCGCGCTGCAACACCTTCTCGGTGCGCCCGCCGCGCAGGATCTCGATCAGATGGCTCGAGCCGAAATTGAAGCCGCTCGCACGCTGCGCGCGGAACACGCAAGACAGCGCCATCTGCGCCTCGCGCGTCGCGTCCCACGAATCGGGCGGCTCGAGGCACGTGTCGCAGTTGCCGCACGGCTGGCTCGCCTCGCCGAAGTAGTTCAGCAGCCGCACGCGCCGGCACGAAATCGTCTCGCACAGCCCGAGCAGCGCGTCGAGCTTCGACGTCTGCACGCGCTTGTGCGCGTCGTCGGCGTCGGACTCGTCGATCATCTTGCGCTGCTGGACAACGTCGCCGAGGCCGTACGCCATCCACGCATTCGCGGGCATCCCGTCGCGGCCCGCGCGACCGGTTTCCTGGTAATAGCCCTCGACGCTCTTCGGCAGATCCAGGTGCGCGACGAAGCGCACGTCGGGCTTGTCGATGCCCATGCCGAACGCGATCGTCGCGCACATCACGATGCCCTCCTCGCGCTGGAACATTTCCTGGTGCTTCTGCCGCACCTCGAACTCCATTCCGGCGTGATACGGCAGCGCGCGCACGCCCTGCGCCTTCAGCCACTCGGCTGTTTCCTCAACCTTGCGGCGCGACAGGCAATAGACGACGCCCGCATCGGTCGTCCCGTCGGCATTCGTGTGTTCGGCGCGGATGAAGTCGAGCAGCTGCGAACGCGCGTTGTCCTTTTCGACGATCCGGTAACGGATGTTCGGGCGATCGAAGCTCGATATGAACACGCGCGCGTCGTCGAGCGCGAGGCGATGGATGATCTCGTCACGCGTGATCGCGTCGGCCGTGGCGGTCAGCGCGATGCGCGGCACCGACGGGAACCGCTCGTGCAGCACCGACAGCTGGATGTATTCCGGGCGGAAATCGTGCCCCCATTGCGACACGCAATGCGCTTCGTCGATCGCGAACAGGCCGATCTTCGCGCGTTCGAGCAAATCGAGGAAACGCCCCGTCATCAGCCGTTCAGGCGCGACATACAGCAGGTCGATCTCACCTTCGCGCAGCGCGCGCTCGGTCGCCGCGGCTTCGGCACCTGACAGCGTCGAATTCAGGTAGGCCGCGCGCACGCCGACTTCGCGCAGCGCGGCGACCTGGTCCTGCATCAGCGCGATCAGCGGCGACACGACGATGCCGGCGCCCTGCCCGGCCTCGCGGCGCAACAGCGCCGGGATCTGGTAGCACAGCGACTTGCCGCCGCCGGTCGGCATCAGCACGAGGCAATCGCCGCCGCCGGCGACGTGCTCGACGATCTCGCCCTGCTGGCCGCGAAATGCGGAATAACCAAAGACTTCGTCGAGAATTTCGAGGGCGCGGGACATGAATGATGAGAACGAGGACGGCAGAAAGATGACCGCAAGTTTAACAACCTGCTCGCGCGACGCGTGGCGAATCGTGCAACGTTAGCCGATCGGACAGGGTTCGTTCGCGCGCATGACGGGCCTGCGGAGGCCGCACCGCGAGCGATCGCAGTGCAGCCGCAGCACCTGCAGCCATGTGACGCATCGCTCGCAGGTAGTCGGCGATGCGCAGGCGCGTCATGCGCGTGAACGACGGATAAAAAAAACCGCCCGGCAAAACCGGGCGGTTTCGATGACAGCGAGGCGAGGCGGCTCGCGCCGCCTGCGCTTATTCGGCTGCCGGGTGCTGTTGCGGCTCTTCCGCAGAGGGCGTGCTCGGCGTGCCGAAATCGAACGCCTCTTCCGCTGCGATCTGGTCGAAACGCTCGCGATCCGACGATTCCTTCGCCTTGCGTGCCTTGTGGAACGCGAGACCCGTACCGGCCGGAATCAGACGGCCGACGATCACGTTTTCCTTCAGGCCGCGCAGATCGTCGCGCTTGCCCATGATCGCCGCTTCGGTCAGCACGCGGGTCGTTTCCTGGAACGATGCCGCCGAGATGAACGAGTCGGTCGACAGCGACGCCTTCGTGATACCGAGCAGCACGTTGTCGTACGAAGCCGGACGCTTGTCCTCGGCGATCATGCGATCGTTCTCGTCCAGCATGTCGGAACGTTCGACCTGTTCGCCCGGGATGAAGCGCGTATCGCCGTTGTCGGTGATCTGCACACGACGCAGCATCTGGCGAACGATCACCTCGATGTGCTTGTCGTTGATCTTCACGCCCTGCAGACGATACACATCCTGCACTTCGTCGACGATGTAGCGCGACAGCGCCTCGATACCCTGCAGACGCAGGATGTCGTGCGGATCGGCCGGACCGTCCACGATCATTTCGCCCTTGTTGACGACCTGAGCATCGTGGACCAGCACCTGCTTTTCCTTCGCGATCAGGAACTCGTGCTGGTTGCCCTCGAGATCCGTGATGACGAGACGCTGCTTGCCCTTCGTGTCCTTACCGAACGACGTCGTACCGGTGACTTCCGCGAGAATGCCGGCATCCTTCGGCGAACGCGCTTCGAACAGTTCCGCCACCCGCGGCAGACCGCCGGTAATGTCACGCGTCTTCTGCGCTTCGGTCGGGATACGTGCGAGCACTTCACCGACCTGCACCTGCTGGCCATCCTTCACGGTAATCAGTGCGCCGACCTGGAAGCCGATCTGCACTGCGTGTTCCGTGCCCGGAATCTTCACTTCTTCGCCGTTCGCGTCGAGCAGCTTCACCTGCGGACGCACGCTCTTCGAAGCCTGCGAACCACGACGCTTCACGTCGATCACGACCAGCGTCGACAGGCCGGTCACGTCGTCGATCTGCTTCGCGACCGTCACGCCTTCCTCGACGTTCTCGAACTTCACCGTACCACCGTACTCGGTGATGATCGGACGCGTCAGCGGATCCCACGTGGCGAGCTGCGTGCCTGCCTTGATGGTCGCGCCGTCGAGCTGCAGCAGCGTCGCGCCGTACGGCACTTTGTGACGCTCGCGCTCGCGACCGAAGTCGTCGGTGATCATCGCTTCGCCCGAGCGGGAAATGACGATCTGCTCGCCCTTCGCGTTCGTGACGTAGCGCATCGTCGCCGTGAAGCGCACGATACCGTTGCTCTTCGCTTCGACCGACGAGGCCACTGCCGCACGCGATGCCGCACCACCGATGTGGAACGTACGCATCGTCAGCTGCGTGCCCGGTTCACCGATCGACTGTGCCGCGATCACGCCGACTGCTTCGCCGACGTTCACGAGCGAGCCGCGGCCGAGGTCACGGCCGTAGCAGGCCGCGCACAGGCCGTAACGCGTTTCGCAGGTCAGCGGCGTGCGCACGCGCACTTCGTCGATGCCGAGGCGTTCGATTTCCTCGACCGCCGTTTCGTCGAGCAGCGTGCCCGATTCGTACAGCGTTTCCTGCGTTTCCGGGTTCACGACGTCCGCGACCGCAACGCGGCCGAGGATACGGTCGCGCAGCGCTTCGACGACTTCACCGCCTTCGACCAGCGCCTTCATCGCGACGCCGTTCGACGTGCCGCAATCGTCTTCCACCACGACCAGATCCTGCGTGACGTCGACCAGACGACGCGTCAGGTAACCCGAGTTCGCGGTCTTCAGTGCCGTATCAGCCAGACCCTTACGTGCACCGTGGGTCGAGATGAAGTACTGCAACACGTTCAGGCCTTCGCGGAAGTTCGCGGTAATCGGCGTCTCGATAATCGAGCCGTCCGGCTTCGCCATCAGGCCACGCATACCGGCCAGCTGACGAATCTGCACCGCCGAACCCCGGGCGCCCGAGTCGGCCATCATGTAGATCGAGTTGAACGACTCCTGGCGCGTCTCGTTGCCGTCGCGGTCCGTCACCGGCTCCGTCGACAGCTGCTCCATCATCGCCTTGCCGACCGCTTCCGACGTTGCCGACCAGATGTCGACCACGTTGTTGTAGCGTTCCTGCGCGGTGACGAGACCCGACATGTACTGGCGGTCGTATTCCTTCACCTTCTTCGCGGCGTCGCCGACGATCGTTTCCTTCTGCGGCGGCACGAGCATGTCGTCCACGCAGATCGAAATGCCGGCGCGCGTCGCGAGACGGAAACCCGACTGCATCAGCTGGTCGGCGAACACCACCGTCGCGCGCAGACCGCACTTGCGGAACGCCGTGTTGATCAGGCGCGAGATTTCCTTCTTCTTCAGCGGCTTGTTCAGCACCGAGAACGGCAGGCCGTGCGGCAGGATCTCCGACAGGATCGCGCGGCCGACGGTCGTCGCGTACAGCGAGATCTTCGGCACGAATGCCGGTGCGCCTTCCGACTTGTCTTCGTTGTGGACCATTTCGGTGATCCGCACGTTGACGCGCGATGCCAGCTCGACTTCCTTGTTCTCGTACGCGCGGATCACTTCCGACACGCCCGTGAACGACAGGCCTTCGCCCTTACCGTTGATCGCTTCGCGGGTCGCGTAGTACAGACCCAGCACGATATCCTGCGACGGCACGATCGACGGATCGCCGTTGGCCGGGAACAGCACGTTGTTCGACGCCAGCATCAGCGTACGCGCTTCCATCTGCGCTTCGAGCGACAGCGGCACGTGAACGGCCATCTGGTCACCGTCGAAGTCGGCGTTGAACGCCGCGCAGACGAGCGGGTGCAGCTGGATCGCCTTGCCTTCGATCAGCACGGGTTCGAACGCCTGGATACCGAGACGGTGCAGCGTCGGCGCACGGTTCAGCATCACCGGGTGCTCGCGGATCACCTCTTCGAGGATGTCCCACACCACCGGCGTCTGGTTCTCGACTTCCTTCTTCGCAGCCTTGATGGTCGTCGCGACGCCCATCACTTCCAGCTTGTTGAAGATGAACGGCTTGAACAGCTCGAGCGCCATCAGCTTCGGCAGACCGCACTGGTGCAGCTTCAGCGTCGGGCCGACCACGATGACCGAACGGCCCGAGTAGTCGACGCGCTTGCCCAGCAGGTTCTGACGGAAACGACCGCCCTTGCCCTTGATCATGTCGGCGAGCGACTTCAGCGGACGCTTGTTCGCGCCCGTCATCGCCTTGCCGCGACGACCGTTGTCGAGCAGCGAGTCGACGGCTTCCTGCAGCATCCGCTTTTCGTTGCGGACGATGATTTCAGGCGCCTTCAGCTCGAGCAGACGCTTCAACCGGTTGTTACGGTTGATCACGCGGCGGTACAGGTCGTTCAGGTCCGACGTCGCGAAACGGCCGCCGTCCAGCGGCACGAGCGGACGCAGTTCCGGCGGCAGCACCGGCAGCACTTCGAGGATCATCCACTCGGGCTTGATGCCCGAGCGCTGGAATGCCTCGAGGACCTTCAGGCGCTTCGCGTACTTCTTGATCTTCGCTTCCGAGCCGGTGTTCTTCAGCTCGGTGCGCAACGTCTCGACCTGCTCGTCGATGTTGATCGCGCGCAGCAGTTCACGCACGCCTTCCGCGCCCATCTCGGCACGGAATTCGTCGCCGTATTCCTCGACCTTGTTGTAGTAATCCTCTTCGGTCATGATCTGCCGCGCCTTCAGCGGCGTCATGCCCGGTTCGATCACCACGTACGCTTCGAAGTACAGCACGCGTTCGATGTCGCGCAGCGTCATGTCGAGCACCATGCCCAGACGCGACGGCAGCGACTTCAGGAACCAGATGTGCGCGACCGGCGAGGCCAGTTCGATGTGGCCCATGCGCTCGCGACGCACCTTCGCCAGCGTCACTTCGACGCCGCACTTCTCGCAGATCACGCCGCGGTGCTTCAGACGCTTGTACTTGCCGCACAGGCACTCGTAGTCCTTGATCGGCCCGAAGATCTTCGCGCAGAAGAGACCATCGCGTTCCGGCTTGAACGTACGGTAGTTGATGGTCTCCGGCTTCTTCACCTCGCCGAACGACCACGAACGGATCTTGTCAGGCGAAGCCAGACCGATCTTGATCGCGTCGAAAACTTCTTCCTGTTGGACTTGCTTGAATAGATCGAGCAGAGCTTTCATTGCTTTCTCTCCGTAGTCCGATTAATTGCGGTCGAGATCGATATCGATACCGAGCGAGCGGATTTCCTTCACGAGCACGTTGAAGGATTCCGGCATGCCTGCATCGATCACGTGATCGCCCTTGACCAGGTTTTCGTACACCTTCGTCCGGCCGGTCACGTCGTCCGACTTCACCGTCAGCATTTCCTGCAGCACGTAGGACGCGCCGTACGCTTCGAGTGCCCACACTTCCATTTCACCGAAACGCTGGCCACCGAACTGCGCCTTACCACCCAGCGGCTGCTGCGTGACGAGCGAGTACGGGCCGGTCGAACGCGCGTGCATCTTGTCGTCGACCAAGTGGTGCAGCTTCAGGTAGTGCATGTAGCCAAGCGTCACGCGGCGTTCGAACATTTCACCCGTGCGGCCGTCGTACAGACGAACCTGGTTCTTCGACGGGTTCATGCCGAGCTGTTCCGCGATGTCGTCCGGGAACGCGAGGTCGAGCATCTTGCCCATTTCTTCCTCGGTCGCACCGTCGAACACCGGCGTTGCAAACGGCACGCCTTCGCGCAGGTTCTTCGCGAGTTCGAGGATCTCTTCGTCGGTGAAGCTTTCCAGATCTTCCTGGCGGCCCGAGTCGTTGTAGATCTTCGTCAGGAACACGCGCATTTCCTCGATCTTCGCCTGACGCTGCAGCATTTCGCCGATACGCCAGCCGAGGCCCTTCGCGGCCCAGCCGAGGTGCACTTCCAGAACCTGACCCACGTTCATCCGCGACGGCACGCCGAGCGGGTTCAGCACGACGTCTGCCGGACGGCCGTCGGCCATGTACGGCATGTCTTCGATCGGGACGATCTTCGACACGACACCCTTGTTACCGTGACGGCCTGCCATCTTGTCGCCAGGCTGCAGACGGCGCTTCACCGCGAGGTACACCTTGACCATCTTCAGCACGCCCGGCGGCAGTTCGTCGCCTTGCGTGAGCTTCTTGCGCTTCTCTTCGAACGCGAGGTCGAACTGGTGACGCTTTTCTTCGATCGAGTTCTTGATCGCTTCGAGCTGCGCCGCTGCCTCGTCGTCCGCCAGGCGGATGTCGAACCAGTGGTAGTGGTCGAGGTCTTCCAGGTAAGCCTGGTCGATCTTCGTGCCCTTCGCGAGCTTCTTCGGACCGCCGTTCGCGACCTTGCCCACGAGCATGCGCGCGAGACGCTGGAACGCGTCGCCTTCCACGATGCGGAGCTGGTCGTTCAGGTCGAGACGGTAGCGCTTCAGTTCGTCGTCGATGATCTGTTGCGCACGCTTGTCGCGCTGGATGCCTTCACGCGTGAACACCTGGACGTCGATCACGGTACCGCTCATGCCCGACGGCACGCGCAGCGACGTGTCCTTCACGTCCGAGGCCTTCTCGCCGAAGATCGCGCGCAGCAGCTTCTCTTCCGGCGTCAGCTGGGTCTCGCCCTTCGGCGTGACCTTGCCGACCAGCACGTCGCCCGCTTCGACTTCCGCACCGATGTACACGATGCCCGATTCGTCGAGACGGCCGAGCTGGACTTCCGCCAGGTTCGAGATGTCGCGCGTGATTTCTTCCGGCCCGAGCTTCGTGTCGCGTGCAACGACGTTCAGCTCTTCGATGTGGATCGACGTGTAGCGATCGTCGGCCACGACCTTCTCCGAGATCAGGATCGAATCCTCGAAGTTGTAGCCGTTCCACGGCATGAACGCGATCAGCATGTTCTGGCCGAGCGCGAGCTCACCCAGGTCCGTCGAGGCGCCGTCGGCCAGCACGTCGCCGCGCGAGACCTTGTCGCCCATCTTCACGATCGGACGCTGGTTGATGTTCGTGTTCTGGTTCGAACGCGTGTACTTGATCAGGTTGTAGATGTCGACACCGACTTCACCTGCGACCGCTTCGTCGTCGTTCACGCGAATCACGATACGGCCTGCGTCGACATAGTCGACGACGCCGCCGCGGAACGCCTGAACCGTCGTGCCCGAGTCGACCGCACAGGTGCGCTCGATGCCGGTACCGACGACCGGCTTTTCCGGACGCAGACACGGCACGGCCTGGCGCTGCATGTTCGAGCCCATCAGTGCACGGTTCGCGTCATCGTGCTCGAGGAACGGGATCAGCGAGGCTGCGACCGACACGATCTGCGACGGCGCGACGTCCATGTACTGGATACGGTCCGGCGTGACCATCATCGTTTCGCCGGCTTCACGCGACGACACGAGTTCGTCGATCAGCGTGCCGTTCTCGTCGATCGCGGCGTTCGCCTGCGCGATCATGTAGCGGCCTTCTTCGATCGCCGACAGGTAGTCGATCTGGTCGGTCACCTTGCTGTCCACGACCTTGCGGTACGGCGTCTCGAGGAAGCCGTACTCGTTCAGGTGCGCGTACAGTGCGAGCGAGTTGATCAGACCGATGTTCGGACCTTCCGGCGTTTCGATCGGGCACACGCGGCCGTAGTGGGTCGGGTGCACGTCGCGGACTTCGAAGCCTGCACGCTCGCGCGTCAGACCGCCCGGGCCCAGTGCGGAAACACGGCGCTTGTGCGTGATTTCCGACAGCGGGTTGGTCTGGTCCATGAACTGCGAAAGCTGCGACGAACCGAAGAACTCGCGGATCGCCGACGAAATCGGCTTCGAGTTGATCAGGTCGTGCGGCATCAGGTTTTCGCTTTCGGCCTGGCCGAGGCGTTCCTTGACCGCGCGCTCGACACGCACGAGACCTGCGCGGAACTGGTTTTCCGCCAGTTCGCCGACGCAACGCACGCGACGGTTGCCGAGGTGGTCGATGTCGTCCACTTCGCCCTTGCCGTTGCGCAGCTCGACGAGGATCTTGATCGTCGCGAGGATGTCGTCGTCCTGCAGCGTCATCGGGCCGGTGATTTCGTCACGGCTGACGCGGCGGTTGAACTTCATGCGGCCGACCTTCGACAGGTCGTACGCTTCTTCGCTGTAGAACAGACGGTTGAACAGTGCCTCGACCGCTTCCTCGGTCGGCGGCTCGCCCGGACGCATCATGCGGTAGATCGCGATGCGCGCGGCCGTCTTGTCGGTCGTTTCGTCGACACGCAGCGTCGACGAGATGTACGGACCCTGGTCCAGATCATTCGTGTAGAGCGTCTGGATGTCCTTGATGCCCGCTTCGCGCAGCTTCTCGAGCACGCTTTCCGTGACTTCGTCGTTCGCGCTCGCGATCACTTCGCCGGTGTCGCCGTCGACCACGTTCTTCGCCAGCACGCGGCCGAGCAGATAGTCTTCCGGCACCGAGATGAACTTGGTCTTCGCGGCTTCGAGGTCGCGAATGTGCTTCGCGTTGATCCGCTTGTCCTTCTGGACGATGACCTTGCCGTCACGATCCGTGATGTCGAAACGCGCGACTTCACCACGCAGGCGCTCGGGCACGAACTCGAGTTGCGCGCCTTCGTCCATCAGCGTGAAGTTGTCGAACACGAAGAAGTTCGCGAGGATCTGTTCCGGCGTCAGGCCGATGGCCTTCAGCAGGATCGTGACCGGCATCTTGCGGCGACGGTCGACGCGGAAGTACAGGATGTCCTTCGGATCGAATTCGAAGTCGAGCCACGAGCCGCGGTACGGAATGATCCGCGCCGAGAACAGCAGCTTGCCCGAGCTGTGCGTCTTGCCCTTGTCGTGTTCGAAGAACACGCCCGGCGAACGATGCAGCTGCGAGACGATGACACGCTCGGTGCCGTTGATGACGAACGAGCCCGTCGGCGTCATGAGCGGAATTTCGCCCATGTACACTTCCTGCTCCTTCACTTCCTTGACGACCGGCTTGTTCGGCGATTCCTTGTCGAGGATGACGAGGCGGACCTTCGCGCGCAGCGCGGAGCAGTACGTCAGGCCGCGCTGCTGGCATTCCTTGATGTTGAATGCCGGCGCGGACAGCGCATAGCTCACGAACTCGAGGCGCGCGAAACCGTTGTGCGAAACAATGGGAAATACCGATGTGAACGCGGCCTGCAAACCTTCAGGCTTACGTTGCGTCGCGAGCACATCGGCTTGCAGAAACGTGCTGAATGATTCAAGCTGGGTAGCCAGCAAGAAAGGAACTTGGTGAACGATGGGGCGCTTCGCGAAACTCTTGCGAATGCGCTTCTTCTCGGTGAAGGAATATTGCATACGATCTCCGAATCACGGCGGGTGCTATCGAGGCGGAATACCTGGACGTTTCAAACCCGAGTGTTCACCGACTGAGACCCGATGGCCGTCCGACGGCTTGAACGAGCCGAGAAGCTTGGTGGTTGGCCGCTACCAACCGCTGGCTGACGGCAGCGGATGCCTGTGTTGCCCGCTACCCGACCAAACTTGCCTTCTGCAGTCGCTTCAGAAGACAAAGAGAACCGCCAATCGTGACCAATGACAACGATCAGGCGGTTTTCTTTGGCTTCTGGGGCCGATTATTCGGGCTCCCGAATGAGTGCCAGAATAACGTCCCCACAAAGCACAAAAAGGCCGGCGGTGAAAATACCGCCAGCCTTCGCACAGCGCGTCGAAACTTACTTGATTTCGACCTTCGCGCCCGCGTCTTCCAGCTTCTTCTTGGCTTCTTCCGATGCAGCCTTGTCGACGCCTTCCTTGACAGCCTTCGGTGCGCCGTCAACCAGGTCCTTCGCTTCCTTCAGGCCCAGGCCCGTCAGTTCGCGAACTGCCTTGATGACTGCAACCTTGTTGCCGCCTGCTTCAGCCAGAACGACCGTGAATTCGGTCTTCTCTTCAGCAGCAGCAGCAGCGCCGCCGCCTGCCGGGCCAGCGACTGCCACTGCAGCTGCCGACACGCCAAACTTCTCTTCGAACGCCTTGACCAGTTCGTTCAGTTCCAGAACGGTCATCCCTTCGACTGCTGCCAGGATGTCTTCTTTTGCGATTGCCATTTGAAATACTCCTAAATTGAATTCGGATACAGCCAGCGATCAATGACGCTGATGCACGTTCGATTACGCAGCTTCTGCTTGCTTCTTCTCGGCCAGCGCGGCGAGAGCACGCGCGAAGCCCGAAACAGGCGATTGCATAACGAACAGCAGCTTCGAGAGCAGTTCTTCGCGGCTCGGGATGCTTGCCAGCGCTTGCACGCCAGCCTTGTCCATCACCTTGCCATCGAACGAACCAGCCTTGATGACCAACTTGTCATTGCTCTTGCTGAAGTCGTTGACGACCTTAGCAGCAGCAATTGCATCTTCCGAGATGCCGTAGATCAACGGGCCAGTCATCTGCTCTGCCAGCGGAGCAAACGGCGTACCTTCGACAGCGCGACGCGCCAGCGTGTTCTTCAACACGCGCAGGTAAACCTGTTGCTCACGCGCTTGCGCGCGCAGCTTGGTCAGATCGCCAACCGCAATTCCACGATACTCAGCCAGCACAACGGTCTGGGCCTTCGCGACTTGCGCGGAAACCTCAGCGACGACGGCTTGCTTGTCTTCTCTATTAAGCGGCACGGTTAGCCTCCAGAAACGATACGTTCGGCACGAAACCTCACGTACCTCGTTCAACAACGGCGTCCGACCTCGTTAGGAGTATTTCCACCTCACGCCGCGAATCGCTTCACGGCCTGCGGCTTCACCACTGCAAAACTTTTTCGGGTTCGCCATCTGCGTTGGCTTGAATTAAGGGATCGCCCGACTGCTGCGCCCCACCAACGGTCTTTGATAACCGGTTGCCCGCCTTGTTGCACGAACAACCGCCCAAAGCCCATTAAGGCCGCTTCGCGAGCGAAGCGGCCTGAATACTTGTTTACTGTGCTGCCAGCGTAGCCTGGTCGACACGCACGCCGACGCCCATCGTGCTCGACAGTGCGATCTTGCGCAGGTACACACCCTTGCTCGTTGCCGGCTTTGCCTTCTGCAGCGCTTCGATCAGCGCCGACAGGTTCGAACGCAGCGCGGTCGGCTCGAACGATGCACGGCCGATGGTCGCGTGGATGATACCGGCCTTGTCGACACGGAATTGCACCTGACCAGCCTTCGCGTTCTTGACGGCGGTTGCGACGTCCGGCGTGACCGTACCGACCTTCGGGTTCGGCATCAGGCCGCGCGGGCCGAGGATCTGGCCGAGCGTACCGACGATACGCATCGTGTCCGGCGAAGCGATCACGATGTCGAAGTCCATCTGGCCAGCCTTGATCTGCTCAGCCAGGTCTTCCATACCGACGATTTCCGCGCCTGCTGCACGAGCCTGCTCGGCCTTCTCGCCTTGCGCGAACACGGCAACGCGAACCGACTTGCCCGTACCGGCCGGCAGAACGACCGAACCACGAACGACCTGGTCCGACTTCTTTGCATCGATGCCGAGCTGGACTGCGACGTCGATCGACTCGTCGAACTTCGCGCTCGCGCATTCCTTCACGAGGCTCAGTGCGTCTTCGATCGCGTACAGCTTCTGGCGATCAACCTTGGCGGCAAATGCCTGACGACGCTTGGAGATCTTAGCCATTTACACACCCTCCACGGTGATGCCCATCGAGCGTGCGCTACCAGCGATGGTGCGAACGGCTGCGTCCAGATCAGCTGCCGTAAGGTCCGGCATCTTGGTCTTCGCGATTTCTTCAGCTTGAGCGCGCGTGATCGAACCGACCTTGTCGGTGTGCGGCTTGCTCGAGCCCTTGTCCACCTTCGCCGCCTTCTTGATCAGGACGGTCGCCGGCGGCGTCTTCATCACGAACGTGAAGCTCTTGTCAGCGAATGCCGTGATGACCACCGGCACCGGCAGACCCGGCTCCATACCTTGAGTCTGCGCGTTGAACGCCTTGCAGAACTCCATGATGTTCAGGCCGCGCTGGCCCAGTGCCGGACCGACCGGCGGCGACGGGTTGGCTTTACCTGCAGGGATCTGCAGCTTGATAAAGCCGACAATCTTCTTTGCCATTTGAAAACCTCGTTGGAACGCCAGACGACGTTCGGTGAGTGATAACGCGCTTTCGCCGCTGGCTACTGACGCTCCTCAACGGCCATGACGCGGACCGTAAGCGCGAAGGTGGGCAGCCTAGGCTGCCCACCGAATCGGGATCAAACTTTTTCGACCTGGCCGAACTCGAGTTCGACCGGGGTGGAGCGACCAAAGATGGTGACCGACACGCGCACGCGCGATTTTTCGTAGTTGACTTCTTCGACGGTGCCGTTGAAGTCCGTGAACGGGCCTTCCTTGACACGCACCATCTCGCCAACTTCGAACAGGGTCTTCGGGCGCGGCTTTTCGACGCCCTCCTGCATCTGCGACATGATCTTCTCGACTTCCTTCGGGGAAATCGGGGTCGGGCGGTTACGTGCACCGCCGACGAAGCCGGTGACCTTCGCGGTGTTCTTCACGAGGTGCCACGTTTCGTCCGTCATCTCCATTTCCACCAGCACGTAGCCGGGGAAGAAACGACGCTCGGTCACAGCCTTGTGGCCGCCTTTGACTTCGACCACTTCTTCGGTCGGAACCAGGATCTGACCGAATTTGTCCTGCATGCCAGCACGTTCGATGCGCTCCTGAAGCGCACGTTGCACGCTCTTCTCCATACCGGAGTAGGCGTGCACGACGTACCAACGTTTTCCGCTCGGGGATGCCGGAGTATCGCTCATATCATTTCCAACCCAGAATCGCCGAGAAAATTACCCACTCGATCGATTTGTCACTCAACCAGAGGAAAATCGCCATCACGAGCACGAAACCGAACACGACGAGTGTGGTTTGCGTTGCTTCCTTGCGGGTGGGCCAAACGACCTTCCGGACTTCCTTGTACGAATCCTTGGCAAACGCGATGAGGCTCTTGCCAGGTGCGGACATCAGCCCGACGGCCACGCCAGCGATGATACCTACCGCCAACGCGGCACCGCGGACATACCACTGCTGATTGACTAGCCAGAAGAAGCCCACGAATCCGGCCAACACCAGCAATACGCCCAGGGCCAGCATCAGCTTATCGCCGGAGGTATTTACAGTTTCGACGGATGGATTCGCCATAACACCTTAAAACAAATGCCACGTAGAACACGTGGCTATTTTTTGGCAGGGGCAGAGGGAATCGAACCCCCAACCTTCGGTTTTGGAGACCGACGCTCTGCCAGTTGAGCTATACCCCTAAACCATGTTGGGGCCGGCTGCTGCCAGCCCCAAAACTGTCGATCAACGAATAACTGGCTTACTCGATGATCTTGGCGACGACGCCGGCGCCGACGGTACGGCCGCCTTCGCGG
>NZ_JAOTQT010000049.1:0-16558 GCF_025685725.1 Burkholderia sp. BKH01
GATGATAGTGCGGATTCCCGTGTGAAAGTAGGTAATCGTCAGGCTCCCTAAGCCAAGAACCCCCGCCCGAAAGGCGGGGGTTTTTGCATTGGTGTCCTGCCCCCTTCAATAAGGCCAATGGGCTTCTAGCAAAGTCCCTTTAAACCAACTCCTGGAAAGCGGCAGGAGCATCCGCGGTTGCCCGATGTTTCGCCGCAAACTCTGACGGCGCAAGGTAGTTCAGTGCACTGTGCGGCCTTTGCTCGTTGTAGTCCTGACGCCATGCCGCGATGACAGCCCGAGCGTGCGCGAGCGTCGTGAACCAGTGCTCGTTAAGGCATTCGTCGCGGAACTTGCCGTTGAACGATTCGATGTACGCATTCTGCGTTGGCTTGCCCGCCGGAATCAACTTCAGAGTGACGCCGTTCGCATACGCCCACTGGTCAAGCGCGCGGCTCGTAAATTCGGGTCCCTGGTCTGTTCGCACCGCCTTGGGATAGCCACGGAAGCGAGCTGCACGGTCCAATGCCCGAGTGACATACAAACCGGAGATACCATGGTCGACGACGATGTCGACAGCCTCTTTCGTGAAATCGTCGACGACGGTCAGGCACTTCACGCGCCGGCCGTTGGAAAGCGCATCCATCACGAAATCGATTGACCACACCTCGTTGGGTGCGCCCGGCAATGCCAGTTGCTCGCGCTCAATCATTACGCCGTGGCGCTTGCGACGGCGCCGCACAGCCAACCCTGCCTCACGGTACAGGCGATAGATGCGCTTGTCGTCTAATTGCTGTCAATAGGTCCTGCTCCTAGATAAGGTTCAGACCAGCCGTTTCCTTGTCGTCTTCGTGGTCGCTTTCGAGCCACAACGTGCCGTTAGATGGTCGCTACAACGTTCCGATGTGATTGCCGCGGTTTTTCCGCAAAGCGCGTCAAGGAATCGTTGCGGCGACGTAATCAGCCTGAATGAACCAGTGCGGCAGTTGCACAAGCTAAGCGAGTTACGAGCGCAGGTACTCGGTTATCCCGGGTTGAATTCCTTCCCGCTTCTCCACATTGAGAGTAATAGCGTGGCGAGTTTGCGCGCGGTTGCGACCAGCGCTTTGCGCAAGCCGATCCTGGGGATCAGTGATTGCGCCCAGCGTCGGAGTGCGCAGTCGCGTTTGTGACGCAGTATCAGGGTCGACGCCGCCTCGAACAGCATGTGTCTGGTGAGCCTGCAGCCTGTCTTGGATATTCCACCGTTGTGGTCCACCTCGCCTGATTGATACTTCTTTGGCGTCAGCCCGAGATACGGGCCAATGTCGCCGACACGGCGGAATCGTTCCGGATTGTCGACTGCAGCAGCAAATGCGACTGCCGTTGTCACGCCGACGCCCGGAACGGTCATCAGGCGTCGACAGACATCACTTGCGCGTGCAATTCGCTGGAGCGCGCGGTCGGTTTCGCGAACTTGCCCGTCAATATGCCTCCAACTGTCGAGCAGGATACCGATCACCCCGCGGATCAGTGATGTCGATGGCGTACGCTCTTCGACGAGCCTCTCGAAAGTGCTTCGTGTTCCTGGAGGCAGCACAACGCCGAAGGTTTTGAGCACACCCCGGATCTGGTTGTACAAGCTGGTGCGCATACTGATCAGTTGGCTACGCGCGCCGAGGAGTAGTCGGACTTCATGGCTGGCAATACTCTTGATTTCGACCGCGCGATACCAGCCACTACGCGTGAGTTGCGCGATGCCATGAGCGTCGTTGCTATCGGTCTTGTTTAGCTGCGTTGCGAGCGCGGCATGGACATGGCGGGCATGAATGCAATCGACAGGAACATTCCTTTCGCGCAACCCGTGATAGAACCACACCGCAAGCGGCCCCGTTTCCATACCAACGCGTTTGGTTTCAGGAGCCTGCTGCTTGATAGTGTCGGCGATGGCATCAGGATTCGAAGCTACAGTTCCACGCCAGACCACGCTGCCGTCCCTGTCCACTACGCATACCGCTGTCGCCTTCTGCGAGACATCGAGACCCACATACGTTTCCATGGCAACCTCCACCGTTAGCCGGAGAGGCAATTACAGCATGTGATTGGCGTGCGTGCCTTCGCGTTCCAGCAGGGCGTGCAGTCGGCGGTAGCCGAATCGACGACGTTCGTGCGCCAACTCCACCAGACGCGCCGCTAGCACCTCATTCTCGTGGTCCGGCTTCGCGTCGTAATGCAGCACGCTGCGAGAAAGCCCGACAAGCCGGCAGGCGCGGCGCTCGGAGATGTTGACCTTCTCCCGAATCGCCGACACTGCTTCGCGTTTGGCTTGCGGGCTCAGGGCTTTCCCTTGACGACGACCTTCAACGCTTCCATATCGAGCATTGCTTCGGCCAGCAGTTTCTTCAGCCGGGCATTCTCCACCTCGAGGTCCTTGAGCCGGCGGGCTTCCGAGACTTCCATGCCGCCGAACTTCGCGCGCCAGGTGTAGAACGACGCGTCACTGAACCCGTGCTTCCTGCACAGTTCCTTGACCGGCATACCGGCCTCGGCTTCCTTCAGAAACCCGATGATTTGCTGTTCCGTAAAGCGCTTCTTCATGTTCGTCTTCTTCTCCGAAAACGAACTCTACTAGACTCCGGCTGGCCCTGTTTGCAGGGGGCAGGTCCCGGCTAATACAAGTGAAACGATGTCTGCGAATCGCACAATCGAACATCTCAGTCCTCTGTCTCGGGAAGGTCCCAATCCGCCGGGCGCGCCTCACCGGTCTGATAGAACTGCTTCACAAGCTTCACATATTGGAGAAAGTCCCGGTTCTCGGTAGCCAGCCGGTTGGCCATATCCCAATCGATCTCATCTCTTTCGCGAGCTGGAATCAAGACCTGGCTTTCTGCCGGGTTATCGGCATCCAGCTTGATCAGGCCAATGCCGTGCGCTGCGAACAGCATTCGCAGTTCCTTCAGCGTGTCCTGTCCCTCGATCTCCGCAGCGACCAGATAGCCGAAGTTCGCCCATGACGAATTGGACACTGCCTGGAAGAAGCATTCACGGACGTTCGACCGATTGATCAGCAACTTAGCTTCGAACGACCACAGCTTGGTGCGCTTGTCCGAATACTGGTTCACGCAGTCTCGCACCTCTTGATGCCACTCTGCTCCCAAGTCTTTCATTCCGACCACGTCTGGATACAGCCAGCGGTTACCGTTTGGTCCGCGCTTGTTTGATGAGCGTTTTTCGTCGATGCGCTTCGAATGAACCCCAAACTCCTCCCACAGATACAGTGAGAGCAGCGGATACAGCGCGTGCTCGCCCAACGTTGCTTCACTGGCATCTGCCGTCGCGACAACCACGCCTTCTGCGGCCTCCACCTCCGCGATGTCAGACATCGTCGAATAGTAGTACTTCCGTGGCCGCCCCTCGGTTGTTTTGAGGTTGGGGTCGCGTTTCTGCCAATTAGGACGTCGACTACCAATTTCCGCGACCAGCTGTTGCACCAGGTCGGCATTTGTTTTGATGTAGTCGCTCCGGCTGTTGGCTTTTTTCTCCTGACATTCGGCTGGATAGGTTTCAAAAATCCACTCGGCGATCTGTCGCGCAGTCAGCTTTTCATCGACGCGCTCTTTCAGGCAGTCCAATACGACCTTCGCCAAATTCAATGCCATATCAATCTCCAGCCGACTTGACTTGCTGATACACCGCCCGCATCAAATGGCCGGCAGCAATATTCCTAAATGCCTCGTCATTCATTAAGCGTACGAAAATTTCTTCGTTTCCATCCATGCGCTCAATGAACAGATTTTCGAGTTGCTTGTTGAACACAGGCTCGAAGTTTTCGATACTGTTAGCCAAAATTGCCTGCCGCAATTGCTCATTGGCTACAGCGGTTTCGCGGACTTGATCAAAAAAGAGCTGATCAGCGGGAGTGAATTCTGTGCCGAAGCGTTCATTGAGCTTGTCCACCAAAGTCGAAAGCTGTACTTCCTCGTCTGCCTGACCGGTACCCACATCGGACGGCCCTTCCAGCGCGTCGGCGTCGCCGGCCTTCAGGTCAATGGCTCCTTCGCTGATCTTTTGCAGACGGTAATACTTAAGTTCTACTTCGTCGTCGACCTGAACTGCTCGGTTGTCCATCGTCCGCGGCAGCTTAGTCAGCAAGAAGCGGGCGTAGGTGTACAGTTTCTCGTGATCTGAGTCCTGGTACGGCACGATTTGAGAGACAAAGCTGTACAGATTGCGAAAGCTGACCAGCTGCGCTTTGAACAAGTTCTGATCTTCTTCCTCAAGCTGCTTGAAGCGCTCAATCGCCAGATCAAGTAGGCCGTTCAATTTCTTGTGTTCGCCACCAGTGGGATTCAGCCGATTCCGGAACCAGATCTCACTCCACGCGCTGACTTCCGCTGCGGTGTATATCTTCCAGCCTGCCAGCGAATGCTCCAGCGTATTGAGTTGCTGCGGATCGGTATCGTCGCCCTTGTCGGTCGCTTCGTAATATGGCTTGAAGGCAGTGTAGATGTCGGCAGGCTCGTTGACAAAGTCGAGTACGAACGTGTCGGTCTTGCCGCGCGTGGTACGGTTTAAGCGTGACAGGGTTTGCACCGCCTGAATTCCAGATAAGCGCTTGTCGACGTACATGCTGTGTAACAGCGGCTGGTCAAAGCCCGTCTGGTATTTCTCCGCTACCAGTAGGATCTGGTATTCCTCGGTGTTGAACTTTTCCGGCAGCTCGGATTCTTTGATACCGTTGTTCATGCCCACTTCGGTGAATTTCTTGTCAGCGAACTCCTTGAGTGTGATCTCGCCCGAGAACGCCACCAGTGATTTCACGTCGGTGTAACCCCTGTCCTTGATGTACTTATCGAACCCCAGCTTGTAGCGCACGGCATGCTCGCGCGAACCGGTCACGACCATCGCTTTGGCTCGGCCGCCAATTTTGTGGCGGGTATGAGTGCGGAAGTGCTCAACAATTACCTCGACCTTCTGCGCGATCTCGTAGTCGTGAAACTCAACGAACCGTGCCAGCGCGCGTGCGGCCTTGCGGCGCGGCACTTCGGGATCCGCCTCCACCTTCTGGATCAACTTGTAGTAGCGCTTGTAGCAAGTGTAGTGCGCCAACACGTCATGGATGAAGCCTTCTTCGATGGCCTGGCGCATGCTGTAGTGGTGGAACGGCGCTTTGCCATCGGGGCCAGGCTCGTCGAAAACGGCCAGCGTCTTGAACTTCGGTGTTGCGGTGAAGGCGAAGAAACTTAAGTTGGGCTGCTTGGCGCGCTTGAGTTGTTCGCGCAACAACTCCTTCTTTGCTTCCTCACTCAAGGCATCGTCGTCCAGATCGAGCAGCTGTTCGGCGATGGTGGATTCAATACCATCCTTGTTCAATATCTTGCGCAGCTCCATCGCGGTTTCACCACTTTGTGAACTGTGTGCCTCGTCCACGATCACCGCGAACCGCTTTCCCGCTGTCGAGATGGCGACACCCTTGCCATTGGCCTCCATCGTTCGGATGGCTTGGGTGATGAACGGAAATTTCTGGATGGTTGAAATGATGATCGGCACACCATCCGCCAGTGCCCTGGCCAACTGTTGAGTATTTTCGTCGATCTTCTGCACCACGCCCAGCTTGTGCTCGAACTGGAAGATGGTGTCCTGCAACTGCTGGTCGAGCACAAGCCGGTCAGTGATCACCACCACGGAATGAAAAATCTTATCGTTGCTGGCGTTGTGCAGACAGGAAAGTCGGTACGCAAGCCACGCAATCGAGTTCGATTTTCCCGAGCCGGCGGAATGCTGGATCAGGTAGTTGTGACCCGAGCCATGAACTTGAGCGTGATCGGTCAGGGTGCGCACCGCATCCAGCTGGTGGTAGCGCGGGAAAATCATCGTCTCCTTTCGGTGCCGCTTAATGCCCTTTTCCGTGACGACTGTCTTCTCCTCTATATCCAAATGGATGAAACGCGCCAAGATGTCCATCAGGCTATCGCGGGTCAGTACGTTATGCCAAAGGTAGGTCGTGCGCACATCGCCGGCCGTTGGCGGATTACCAGCGCCGTGGTTGTGCCCCAGGTTGAAGGGTAAGAAAAAGGTGTCCTTCCCCTCCAACTTGGTGGACATGGCTACCTGCTCGGTATCCACGGCGAAATGCACCAGGCAACGCTGTTTGAAGGCGAACAACAGTTCCTTCGGGTCACGCTCGAACCGATACTGATGTTTCGCGCGCTCCACATTCCAGCGCGTGGCCGACATCGGGTTTTTGAGTTCGAGCGTGGCAACGGGCAAACCATTCACCGCCAAAACCACATCGGGAATCGCCCCGCTCTTGGTATGCACCTGTCGGACGATGGTTAGGCGGTTGTCATCGTAGCGCTCGGTGCTTGCGGGGTCTAGGCCGGTGTTGGGCGCAAAGTACGTCAGCCGCACTGTCTTGCCCACGCACTTGAAACCCTCGCGCAAGATCGCCAGAGCCCCTTTGGCGGCAAGCTCCTTCACCAAACTGTCCAGCAATATTGCTGGGGCTTTAGCCGTATCCAATTGGGTCAGTCGTGCCCACATTTTGGGCTGCGTCTTCTGCACAAAGGCTACGACATCCGCCGGGAACAGCGCGATTTCCGGGTCATAGGCGCTCGGGTCGCCTTTTTCGTAGCCGCCGCTCTCGGTGAGCACGTGCTCGATGTCGTTTTCAAAGTCGATTTCTTTGTGCATTTTTCACCCCGTAAATGCATTGGATTCGGCCTGTTAGCGAATCGTCTCAATATTACTGTTGTCCAAATCCGCCAATGCCATGCCGTTGACGTCCATATATCGATAATGACGTATTGTGTGATCGCGCCGCAGGTACTTGCCATCCGCATCCAGATAGGGCGTCGGGTCCTGATGGTTGCTCAACACATACTTTGTGGCGTGAAGGGGACTGCGCTTAGTCGTGTAAGCGTTGATTGTTGCGTGCAATGCCTTGAGCCAATCCACACTGGCTTTCAGCTGCTCAGGCACATCGTGCGGAATGCTCTCTGATTTGAACTCAAGGCAGTACACATGCAACTTGCTTTTACGCAAATTGAACACTACAAAGTCACATCGCTTCGACCAGGGTTTGGCGTTGTCGTCCAGAAAGTGAAACAAGGGTGGCGAGGTACCGTTCTTCTTGGCGTCAAGCTTGATGACGAATGTTTCACCCGTGGTTTGCAAGCTCACCTTATAGTCAATGGGCTTGCTGCCGCTTTTTCCGAACACTTTCTCCTTCAATACCACTTCAGTGGCGGTGGCCTGCGGCTCGCCGTAGTGGTTAGTATTCAAGTAGGACTTCAAGCAGTTGAAGTACCCCTGCGCGTTCAACGCCATTTGGCTTCACCTCCGTTCATCAGGCCACACCGTCGACGGCCTGCGGAACTGTAAAACCACGCACATCGATCTTTCCGGTGACGGCGTTGGTAACCAGAGCAGATCGGTACTCTTTGAGCTTCTCAATGACCTTCCCCGCCTTTTTTATCTGCAAGGAAATATCGGAGTCGACATCATTTAAATATTCAGAAATTCGCTTTTGCTCAGCCTTTGGGGGCAAGGGAAATGGAACGTTCTTCAATGTATCTTGGCCAATGTTTTGCATAGAACCACTGGTGCCAGTGGCATGGCGTTCATAGTGATATCTTGCAATGGAAGATCTAAGAAATCTCACCAAATAATCTGCATCAACAAGAGCGGCCGCTTTCATTCGATATAACTTGTCGCAAAGAAGAAGGCGCGGGCGAACGTTTGCAACTAGTGCTGCGCTACCAAGCAATTCCTTCGTATTTGCTCTGCTAACCAATATGTCACCATTGCGAAGCTCATATTTGATGAGCGGGTCCAAATCCTCCGGCAATGCTTTGTTCTCGGAAGCGTCAAACCGGTCACCATTTACGCAACCAACTTTCATAACACCCCACTGCTCGCCATCAGCAGGATAGTTGTTGCATTGTGGCGACCATCCCTGCTCCAACGCTTCGATTACAAAGCGTATGCGCGTCATTTTCCAGTGCTCCGGCACCTGCCCCAACCACGCTTCTTTCGAATCCTTCATTGGCACTGATTGATCAAGCCCCTTGGTCACGGCGTGGCTGATGAGAGCCGTGCGCTTTTCGGCCAGTTTATCGAGCAAGATTTTCTGCCTGGAGATCAGTGCATCAATTTGTGCCGTCTTGAAATCGAGGAAGCGGGCGATAGTTTGCTGCTCCTGTAGTGGGGGTTCCACAGCCGGAATTCGAACCAGGTCGCTGGCGTTGATAGCCGGGTAGCTTACGCCTACGGAATTCGAGGCTACCTCACCAACAAATCCATGGGACTGGAGAAGATAGCCTGCAAATCCAGAATGGAAGTTTTTTTGGGGGCGAATAACCGCGAAGCCGGTTGAAACGATCATGTTTTCCGGAGGATCACAAATCGGTGCAATTGCCTTGAGGTAGGTCCGAACGGTTGACACGATGATGTCACCGTTTTTAACTTTTCTTCTCGCTCGAGATGGTGCTTTTTCAAATTGAATCGTCTCGATCTTTTCAATTCCGTTGGTCATCGTGACGCTTGAAATATCTACGTAGTCAATTTCAAAGTCAGGATCAGTTCGCTCATCAAGAGTCTCATCGTTATATGTGGCTACGCTTTTGATTCGCTTGATTTCCCAATGCTCGGGTATCTCCGCTAGCCAAGCACAGCGAGTCGATTTGTATTTTTTGTACTGTGGATAAAGCGTCATCACACAACCTCGCTCAGCATAGCCAAGATGTCTTTTTCTAGCTGACTGATTTCGCCCGCAATCACGTCCAGCGGGCGCGGCGGTTGGTAGACATAGAAATGGCGGGTAAGCGGGATTTCGTACCCAGCCTTGGTCTTGCTGTGGTCGATCCAGGCATCCGCAACGTGTGGCAGGACTTCGGTCTTGAGGTAGTCCTCGCAGTGGTCTTGCACCAGGGCTAACAGCTTGTCGTGACCGGTTTCGTTATCGTATCCCAGCGGCAGCGGCAAGCTGATGTCTTGCGGTAAGGCGACGATTTCGGTGTCGCGCAGATCGGCATCGGGCTCGGGCTTGCCTTTGGCGTCTAGGCAAATATCGGCTTCGGTGTCGCGCTCGGAGAGCGCCGCCAAGATCGCTTTCCTGATCGGTGCGCCAACCCTAATGCCCGCCTTTTTCAAGGTCTTTCCGAGTACGGCTTCGAATGCGGGGCGGTTGCGGTACAGCGTTTCACTATCCATGCCTTGCAGGGCAGCTTTGATGGCGGCCTGAGTCTCTTTACCTTCAGCCACCTCAGCAGCATAGGCCGCGTCGCTCTTGCGCTTCTTACTGCTGGCAAGGTTGACGAAGGCACTTTGCTCATTCAGCTTAGCGATTCGCTCTGCACTGGCCTGAAAGTTCAAGCGCAACGGACGTTCCACAGTGATCTTGAGGTAACCGAACTCGCGATTCTCGAAGATCTTGCTGCAAACGCGCGATTCGGGCTTGCCGTCCGCCAACACGTCGCTCACGGCATCATGGCCGTGTTCGGCATATAGGCGCACCAGCTTTTTGATGTGGTCATCTGAGAGCTCGTTGCGCTTGTTGCCTAAGCTCTTATCCATTTTTTTGAAATGCTGCGTGCCGTCGATTAGCTGCACCTTGCCTCGGCGATGGGGAGGCTTCTTGTTGCTGACGATCCAGATGTAAGTGTAAATGCCGGTGTTGTAGAACATCTGGTCTGGCATAGCGACCACGGCATCGAGCATATCGCGCTCGATGATCCAACGGCGGATATTGGATTCGCCTGACCCGGCATCGCCAGTGAAGAGGGGGGAGCCATTGAACACAATGGCGATTTTGGAGCCATCACCACCCAGGTTCTTGCCGTCGACTAGCTTGGGAGGCTGGTGCATCTTGGAGATCATGTGCTGCAGGAACAGCAGCGAGCCATCGTTGATGCGTGGCAACCCCGCGCCGAAGCGACCAGAGAACCCTTGGTCGGCGTACTCCTCGCGCACGAAGTCTTCTTCGGGCTTCCACTCCACGCCAAAGGGAGGGTTGGCCAGCATGTAGTGGAACTTCTTGTCCGGGTGTCCGTCGTGCGACACGAAGCCATTAGTCTTGTTCTTGGCGTCCTTGATGCCTAGGGTGTCGCCGTAGATCAGGTTGTCGATCGGCTCGTCCTTGATCAGCAGGTCAGAGCAGCAGATGGCATAGGACTCAGGGTTGTATTCCTGGCCAAACAATTCGATGTTGGCGTCCGGGTTGAGCCCTGTAGTGAAGCCATCGCCACAGATGAATTTTTCAGACTCCGACAACATGCCGCCCGTACCGGCGGTGGGGTCGTACACACTGCGGTAGATGCCTTTCTCGTAAATGCCATCTTCGCCGGTGAACAGCAGTTGCACCATCAGACGGATGACTTCACGCGGGGTGAAGTGATCCCCAGCCTCTTCGTTCGCTTGCTCGTTGAACTTGCGCACCAGTTCTTCGAACAGGTAACCCATCTGCAAATTGCTGATTACCTTGGGCGAGAGGTTGATATCTGCCGAGCAGAACTCTTTGATGATCAGGTAGAGGCGGTTGGCTTCATCCAGCTTTGCGATCTCGGTTTCAAATTCGAACTTATCGAAGATGTCGCGGGCGCGTGGCGAGAATCCCTGAATGTAGGCAATCAGGTTGCCCGCGATGTTGGGCGCATCGCCCAGCAGCTTTTCAAACGTGAAGCCGCTGGTGTTAAACAGCTCTTGCTTGCGATCAGTGGAAGCGATACGCGAAAGAGCCTTTTCCAGCGCGGGGCCAGTGATGCCTTTGTGTTCCAGACGTTTCTTTTCGTCGAGTACCTTCTGCTTGTTCTCGGCCAGCACCAGATCGAAGCGGCGCAGAACAATCAGCGGCAGCATGACGCGGCGATACTGCGGTGGACGGTAGGGGCCGCGCAGCTTATTGGCAATATTCCAGATGAACCCGACTAGGTTTTGATGTTGTGCGCTTTGCATGAGGTTTCTAAATACTGTCTAAATATGTCGATTGCTATTTCTTCACGGCGCTGACCGGAGGTTGATACCCCGGTTTTGCGTTGCGGCTTCTCGAGGGGCTGGGCCTGCTTGGCGGCGGTAGCGGTGAGTGCCATTTCGTGAATACTGCTTTCGCAGGATTGCCAGTAGCCCGCAAAGTCTTCCCTTTTCGGTGGAGGAAGTCAACGGATCAGCCCGGACGCCCAGAAAACAAAAAAACCCCGTGAGCCCATACGCTACGCGGGGTTTCAGAACTTCTACGGCACTGCTTGGATGTTCTGTTGGTGGAGCGTGGGGAACGAACTCTTGACCTTCGCGTCGTGATTCCGACGCAGTGGTTGTGCTCGACCCACCAGACAACGCACGCCTAGAAAGAGGTGCGATGCACGTTAAGCGACCCCGAGAATTTTCACTAAATGCGACTTCAGCTGTCGTTATTTGCGGGGTGAGTTGCATTAATAGTGACTTTCGACACATGTCGCCTCAAACGTCAATATTCCCCGCCCTCAACGCATTGCTCTCAATAAACGCTCTCCGCGGCTCGACATCATCCCCCATGAGCGTAGTAAAGATCCCGTCCGCGGCAATAGCGTCCTCGATCTGCACACGCAGCAGTCGCCGCACCGCCGGATCCATCGTCGTTTCCCACAGCTGCCCGGGGTTCATCTCCCCGAGCCCCTTATACCGCTGCTTCGACACATTCCGCTCGGCATCCGCCAGCAGCCACTTCATCGCGCTCTTGAAGTCCGTCACGGCCATGCTGCGCTCACCACGCTTGATAACCGCACCTTCCCCAATAAGCCCCGTGAACGTATTCGCGGTAGCCACGAGCTGCTGATAATCCGCGGTGTGCTGGAACTCCTGGTCGATAACCGAAACCCGCACATTCCCATGATGGGTACGTTCGACATGCAGCGACCGTTGTTCCCGAACAGCGTCATACGCAGGCACCACGCGCACTTCGTTCTTCAAAGCCTCGTCATGCAACGCAGCGTGAAGAGCCTTCGCCGAAGCCTCCGTCGAAGCCTCGTTGGAAAGGTCGATCGCCACCCCGTCCATGATCGCTTCCAGCGCCGCCGGGTCATACAACCGGCTCAACCGCCCGATCACGCTCTGCGACAGCAGATACGACCGCGCCAGCTCCCCGAGCGCATCGCCGGAAATCGCTGCCGCGTTCTCCCCAGGCACCAGCTCCGACCCTTGCAGCGCCAACCGCAGCATATGCGCGTTCAGCTCCACATCATCCTTCAGATACCGCTCGTCCTTGCCCGCCTTGATCTTGTAAAGCGGCGGCTGCGCGATATACACATACCCGCGCTCGATCATGTCCGGCATTTGGCGATACAGGAACGTGAGCAGCAGCGTCCGGATGTGCGCACCGTCGACGTCTGCGTCGGTCATGATGATGATGCGGTGATAGCGCAGCTTGTCGAGGTTGTAATCGTCCTTGCCGATCCCGCAGCCGAGTGCCGTGACCAGCGTCACGATCTGCTCCGACGACAGCAGCTTGTCGTAGCGCGCCTTCTCGACGTTCAGCACCTTGCCGCGCAGCGGCAGGATCGCCTGGAACTTGCGATCGCGCCCTTGCTTGGCCGAGCCGCCTGCCGAGTCGCCCTCGACGATGTAGATTTCGCACTTCGCCGGGTCTTTCTCCTGGCAGTCCGCGAGCTTGCCGGGCAGGCCGACGCCGTCGAGCACGCCCTTGCGGCGCGTCATCTCGCGCGCTTTCCGTGCAGCATCGCGCGCACGCGCGGCTTCGACGATCTTCCCGCAGATGATCTTCGCGTCGATCGGCGTTTCCAGCAGGAACTCTTCCAGCGCCTTCGCGACGACTTCTTCAACCGGCGCGCGCACTTCGGACGAAACCAGCTTGTCCTTCGTCTGCGAGCTGAACTTCGGCTCCGGCACCTTCACGGAAAGCACGCACGACAGCCCTTCGCGCATGTCGTCGCCGGTCGTCTCGACCTTGGCCTTCTTCGCGATTTCGTTGTCGGTGATGTACTTGTTGATGACGCGCGTCATCGCGGCCCGCAGGCCGGTCAGGTGCGTGCCGCCGTCGCGCTGCGGAATGTTGTTCGTGAAGCACAGCACGTTCTCGTTGTAGCTGTCGTTCCACTGCATCGCGACTTCCACACCCACGCCGTCCTTCTCGCCGATGGCGTGGAAAACCGTCGGATGCAGGTTGGTCTTCGTCTTGTTGATGTACTCGACGAAGCCCTTCACGCCGCCGGCGAACGCGAAATCGTCTTCCTTGCCGCTGCGCAGGTCGGTCAAACGAATCCGCACGCCGTTGTTCAGGAACGAAAGCTCGCGCATCCGCTTCGCGAGGATGTCGTAGTGATACTCGACCGTGCCGAAAATGGTCGGATCGGCCATGAAGTGCACTTCGGTGCCGCGGTTCTCGGTATCGCCGGTCACCAGCATCGGCGACACTTCCACGCCGTCCACCATCTCGAGCACGCGATCCTGCGCGATGCCGCGATGGAACTCCATGAAACGCTTCTTGCCGCCGCGGCGCACGGTGAGGCGCAGCCAGCTCGACAGCGCGTTCACGCACGACACGCCCACGCCGTGCAGGCCGCCGGACACCTTGTAGCTGTTCTGGTCGAACTTGCCGCCCGCATGCAGCTCGGTCATCACGATCTCGGCGGCGCTGCGCTTCGGCTCGTGCTTGTCGTTCATCTTCACGTCGGTCGGAATCCCGCGGCCGTTGTCGGTCACGGTAATCGAGTTGTCGACGTGAATCGTCACCTGGATGTCGTTGCAGTACCCGGCCAGCGCTTCGTCGATCGAGTTGTCGAGCACCTCGAACACGAGGTGATGCAGACCGGTGCCGTCCGACGTGTCGCCGATGTACATCCCGGGGCGCTTGCGCACCGCTTCCAGACCTTCGAGGATCTGGATCGACGAGGCGCCGTAGCTGCTGTTATCGGGTTGCGAATTGTGCTGTTCACTCATGGATATCTTCCGGTTCTGCGAGGCCACTCTAGTGGCGGCGCGGTGCGTTTCAGCGAGAAATCGCCGGGCCGCTCCAGTTTCCTGGCCCGTCCGAGGTGCCGATCAGGCACCTGAAGGACAGGTTGTCGGTTCGCCATAAAAACGCCAAAGGGGCTTGCCGCCCCCTGGTGTGTGTCGTGATGTCGCGCGCGTCAGATGCGCATCGGCATCACGACATACTTGAACTCGTCGTTCTCGGGCACCGTGATCAGCGCGCTCGAGCTGGCGTCGCCGAGGCTCACCTGCACGGTGTCGACCTTCAGGTTCGCGAGCACGTCGAGCAGATACGTGACGTTGAAGCCGATGTCGACGGTGTCGCCCTGGTACGCGATTTCCAGTTCTTCCTGCGCCTCTTCCTGGTCGGCGTTGGTCGACATGATCTTCAGCTGGCCCGGCGCAATGATGCAGCGCACGCCCTTGAACTTGTCCGAGGTCAGGATGGCCGCGCGTTGCAGCGAACGCTGCAGTTCTTCGCGGCCGATCTCGAACGTGTTCTTGTGCGCCTTCGGGATCACGCGCTGGAAGTCGGGGAACTTGCCCTCGACGAGTTTCGACACGAGCTCGACCTGGCCGAACGTGAACTTGGCCTGGGTTTGCGCGATGTCGATGGTGACGGTGTCGTCGATGTCCTCGAGCAGACGCTGCAGCTCGAGAATCGTCTTGCGCGGGACGATGACTTCCTGGCGGCCGAACGTGCCGCCTTCGAGCTTCATCGACGAAAACGCGAGGCGGTGGCCGTCGGTGGCCACGGCCATCAGCTGGTCGCCGTCGACGACGAGCAGCATGCCGTTCAGGTAGTAGCGGATGTCCTGCTGCGCCATCGCGAAGTGCACCATGCCGAGCAACTGGCGGAACGACTTCTGCGGGACGGTGAGGGTTGCGCCGAAATCCTTCGCCTGCGCGACGGTCGGGAACTCGTCGGCCGCCAGGGTTTGCAGTGCGAAACGGCTCTTGCCCGATTGAACGGTGAGGCGCTTGTCGGCGAGCGACAGCGTGACCTGGCCGTCAGGCATCGCACGCAGGATGTCGAGCAGCTTGCGGGCCGCGACGGTGGTGGCCACCTGGTCGCCGCCGACGCCGAAATCGGCGCGCGTGGTGATCTGCAGCTCCAGGTCGGTCGACAGGAACGAAACGTCCGGGCCGTTCTTGGTGATCAGCAGGTTGGCGAGGATCGGCAACGTATGGCGGCGTTCGACGATGCCGCTGACCGTTTGCAGCGGCCTGAGGAGGGTGTCTCGTTCGGTCTTGACCAGTTGCATAGAGTTCCTTCGTTGAGTAACGGCCTGCAGCGCAGCAGCCACGCAGCGCCCCGCCGGCCGGGCTCTTGGCCCGCCACCGCCGGAGCGGTCAAACCAGTATTGTGCCTCAAAACCGAACCGCCCCCCTTAATTTGGGGCGGATGCCGAATTATCAAGCGCGCCCGCGCGCTCAGCCCTTCAGCGTCTGTTCCAGCACGTGCAGCTCGTGGTTGAGTTGCGCGTCCTTGCTGCGCTCGTCGGCGATCTTGCGCACGGCGTGCAGCACGGTGGTGTGATCGCGCCCGCCGAACAGCTCGCCGATTTCCGGCAGGCTCTTCTGCGTGAGTTCCTTCGCCAGGTACATCGCGATCTGCCGCGGCCGCGCGATGTTCGCCGGACGCTTCTTCGAATACATGTCGGCGACCTTGATGTTGTAGAAGTCGGCGACGGTCTTCTGGATGTTCTCGACCGAAATCTGCCGGTTCTGCACGGTCAGCAGGTCCTTCAGCGCTTCCTTGGTCAGCTCGATCGAGATCTCGCGGCCGTGGAACTTCGAATACGCGAGGATCTTGCGCAGCGCGCCTTCGAGTTCGCGCACGTTCGAGCGCAGGTGCTTCGCGACGAAGAACGCGACGTCTTCCGACAGGTTCACGCCTTCCGACTGCGCCTTGCGCATCAGGATCGCGACGCGCATTTCCAGCTCGGGCGGCTCGATCGCGACGGTGAGGCCCGAGTCGAAGCGCGAGATCAGGCGATCGTCGATCCCCGAGATCTCCTTCGGATACGTGTCGCTGGTGATGATCACCTGCGCCTTGTTCGCGACCAGCGCCTCGAACGCGTAGAAGAATTCCTCTTGCGTGCGCGACTTGCCGGAGAAGAACTGGATATCGTCGATCAGCAGCAGGTCGAGCGAGTGGTAGTAGCGCTTGAAGTCGTCGAACGCCTTGCGCTGGTACGCCTTCACCACGTCCGACACGTATTGCTCGGCGTGGATGTAGCGGATCCGCGCGCCGGCCTTGTCGAGCAGCAGCTGGTTGCCGATCGCGTGGATCAGGTGGGTCTTGCCGAGGCCGACGCCGCCGTACAGGAACAGCGGGTTGTACGAGATGCCGGGGTTGTCCGCGACCTGGATCGCGGCGGCGCGCGCGAGCTGGTTGGCCTTGCCGGTCACGAAGTTGTCGAACGTGAGCACCGGGTTCAGCTTCGAGCGCTCGTACATCGAATCGGCTTCGCCGCCGTTGGCGGGCGCGGCACCGGGGCCCGGGCGCCACGTGCGGCGCCCGGCGGCCGCTTCGTGCGCGGGCAGGCTCGGCAGGTCGATGTCGGCGTCGTCGGCGTTCAGGTGGTGCGCGGCGGCCGCCGACGGCGTCATCGGCACGTCGGCCGGCGCGGCG